>NZ_JBCOJC010000006.1:18991-29743 GCF_040925905.1 Enterococcus sp. 2201sp1_2201st1_C11_2201SCRN_220225 | reverse complement strand
AAGGAATTCAACGACAAGCAGCGATTCTGGCCTTATCAGCATTTAAAGAATTAAAAACCGTTATTTTAGTGGATGATGATGTGGATATTTTTGATATGAACGATGTTATGTGGACGTTAAACACCCGTTTTCAAGGAGACAAAGATATCATCGTTCTTCCTGGCATGCGCAATCACCCCCTAGACCCATCAGAATTACCTGCATACAATCCTGGAGTCATTCGCTTTAAAGGGATGAGTGCCAAAACGATTTTAGACGGCACCGTTCCCTTTGATTTAAAAGAGCATTTTGTCCGGGCGAAGTTCAAAGAAGTTCCCGATTGGCAAAAATATCTCGACTAATTGAATAAAGAGAGGAAACCATCTATGTCTCAAAAAAAGAAAATTGTCATTGGCATTACTGGCGCTTCAGGAACAATTTACGCCATTGATTTAATCAAAAAACTCAAACAAATTCCAAATGTGGAAACCCACGGCGTCATTAGCAATTGGGCCAAACAAAATTTGAAACTAGAAGCAGACGTGACACTCAGTGAACTGGAGAACTTGTTGGATGTTTCTTATCCCATCAATGATCTAGGGGCGGCCATTGCCAGCGGTTCCTTTTTAGCTGACGGCATGGTGATTGTTCCTGCTAGTATGAAAACCGTGGCGGCCATTGCCATGGGTTACAGCGACAATTTGATTGCCCGAGCAGCAGATGTAACCTTAAAAGAACAACGGAAACTGATTCTAGTACCTCGGGAATCCCCCTTAAGTACGATTCATTTGGAAAACTTGACCAAACTTTCTACTATGGGCGTTCATGTAATTCCGCCCATTCCGGCTTTTTACAATCATCCTAAAACGATTCAAGATTTAGTGGATCATCAAACCATGAAAATTCTCGACTCATTAGGCATTGAAAATGATACCGGCAGACGTTGGCAAGGAGCAGAAAAATGAGTAAAAAAGTTTTTGAAGTAACCCAAGCTGGCTATAGTATCCAAGCTGATGTATCCTTAATCGGTAAAGATTTGCTGATTGCCTTAACCGGCGGAGACAATCCTCATATTGGCACCATTACTTGTCTGGGTAAAGAGTTTGCCCAAGAAATTACTCGTTTTCCTAGTCATCACGGGCGCTTGCATAAAGATGATGTGCTAAGCGATTGTTTGCTAAAGCATATTACTTCTTATCTTGCTGGGACTTGTGTCATTACCGCAGGCGTTCATGTGAACGGAATCAGCAAGGAACAAATCAAAGCTTCCTTTGAAATGACTGAAATACTCGGTAAAAAAATAGCTAGGTGGTTGAAAAATGCTGACTTTCCAACTGAGGAACCACGTTATGATCATTACCACAAAACTTATAATGGATAAATAAAGTCCTGACATCCGAATAAGATGTCGGGACTTTATTTCGTCTAGTTATTCCTATGATAGCCGAATAGATTCAGTCGACCAGATAAGTATTCTCCTAAGTAAATTTCGTTGATTTTATCAAACCCTTGTTCTACTATTTTTTGTTCTAACCACAGTTCATCTTTTTTAATCAATTCTAAAACGTCAAAGTTGATTTGACCATCTACAATAATTGGATAACGGATATTTTCATCTCCATTTTCGATAATGGTCAATTGTCCATTTTGTTCTAAGACAGCTCTTTTAACATTTTCAATCTCGTAAATTCCATTGGATCGTAGCTTAAACATAAGTTCATTGGCAGAAACGCCATGGGTCAAGCACTCTTTTACGTCCACTTCTCCATCTTTAATCAAGTTAATCGGTCGACCGTCAATAATCGTTTTGACGTAGCGGTTGTGTTCTTTGGCAAATTTCAAAATCAAAACCAAAAAAGTCCAAATAATCAAGACCAACACAAATTGTAAAACCGAAATCGTATTGTTATAAATAACACCACCGATAATGCCCCCTAATACGTAATTTTGTACTTGATCCATGGCAGAAGACGGTGCTAAATTCCCTTTCCCCAGTATATTGATTTGAAAAATAAAGCAAATAATTCCTAAAGCAAATTTTACAATAATCGGACTATAAAACTGCATCCCCACTACCTCCTATTTTATAATCGTAATGTCGTTGTTTAGCAAATGTGCTCGATCTAAGGTGTAAGATCCTTGATCCAAAGCCAGATTGACTCGGTAGTATTCATTTTTAATCTTAAGAATAACCCCGTCGCTCAATTGCGTACCGTTTGCGAATATCTCTTCTTGATCAATGGATCGTTCCTTGGCAACACTTTTAATAAAAGCTACCATCTGAGAAGATTGAGATTGCTTGGCTTGATTAGACTGATAGTCGGAATATTGCACACCTAAAGCAAAGATCAAAACCAATAAGAAAATAATACTCAAATCCCGATATTTTGTTTGAATCCGATGCTTTAAATAACGAATAAAGACGATTACTAAAATAAGTAATGAGCCAAAAATCAAGACATACTTAATATAGTCATTAAAATTGGCCTGAGACTCTAAATAATGAATACCATAAAAATTCATGCTTTTTCCTCCTCTAGCGAAAGTGCCTAAAGTCTAGCTGAAAACTTACAACTTTAACTCAATCATACCATTTCAAAATAGTTCAAGACTAGCTATCTTACTCCTAAACCTCTCTTTGCACTGAGCAATTAGTCAAGGCTTTCGGAAAGCATTTTTCTAGTGCCACCTTTTTAAATTCATTATACTAAAGCAAAAAGGAGAATAGCATGGCAGAACCCCTACTAAAACCATTAACAGAACCTGTAGAAACTTTTCTAGAGCAAATCGAGCATCCAAGAAAACAAGAAGAGGCCAAACAGCTAATTGCCCTTTATCGGCAAATCACTGGCTATGAACCGATTGTTTGGGGTGGCGGGATTATCGGCTTTGGTCAGTACCATTATCAATACGATTCAGGACGAGAAGGAAATGCCCCTTTAGCTGCCTTTGCTCCCCGCAAAGCCCGCCATAGTATTTATCTTGAGCCCAAGTTTCCCACTAAAAAAGAATTGTTGGCTCGCCTAGGAAAGCACAAAGAATCATTAGGCTGTGTGTATATTAACAAGTTGCCTGATGTGGATTTGGCAGTTTTAAAAGAATTAATTGCCGCTTCCACTAAAGAAACACTACGCAAAAATAATCTACTTCATGGGTAAAGGATAATTAAAACACTAAAACTGCCTCCCAACTGTTGCGATTCACAGTTTGAAGGCAGTTTTAGTATATCAACAGCTTTTGCTCGTTTCTTTTAACGATTCACAAAAGAGTTTTTGTATGTCGTAATTACCTGCGAGGCATTTGGGATTGTTCCAGATAACTATAAAATTGGGACTTATCCGAATAGTCTCCTTGATAGATTCCATTCAGCCCGGCCTTTTGACCAAAGACCCCTAACTGAATAATCAGCTCTTCTTCTTTTTTAGAAAAATGAAGTCGCCCTTTTAAAGCAGCATTGCGAATGTAGTTGACTAAGCGATTGAGTAAAGCCGCTGGATTTTTTTCTTTATCAAGCTTTTGATACACTTGCAATAAGATATCGGTAATATCCAGTAATTCTGCGGGCTGCTCGTCTCGTTTGGACAATAAATTATACAGTTCGTGAATGTCACCTTTCGCATCTTCTACCATTACCATGAAACATCCTTCTTTCTTTTCCCTACAAACCTCTTTATAGCCTAGTAAATCCCTTGCTATATCGGTTTGTGCCTCGAGGATACACCTAGTATATTTTAGTGTCAAATAAGAAGCGATAACCGCTCCTTCAGCAAATAGCAAAAGGAACAATCCAGATACAAGGATTGTTCCTTTGTTGAAAGCTTACATCAAACTCTTCAATTTCACATTTGGGTACTTATCTTCAAACCAACGTTCAGCGAATTTGTTTTCAAATAAGAACAGTGGTTGATCAAAGCGATCTCGAGCTAGGATATTACGACTGGAGCTCATCTTTTCATCCAAATCTTTTGGATCAATCCAGCGAGCAATCTTGTTGCCCATGGGTGTCATGATGACTTCCGCGTTGTATTCATTTTGCATGCGATATTGGAAGACTTCAAACTGCAACTGCCCCACGGCACCGATGATGTATTCTTCGGTAAGATACGTTTTGTATAGCTGAATAGCTCCTTCTTGGACTAATTGATAAATCCCTTTGTGGAAGGATTTTTGCTTCATCACGTTTTTGGCTTGAACTTTCATAAAGAGCTCTGGCGTAAAGGAAGGCAATTCTTCATAGGCAACTTTTAGTTTGCCTTCGTAAATCGTATCGCCAATTTGATAATTGCCAGTATCGTACACTCCGATGATGTCTCCGGCTACTGCCTCTTGGATATTTTCTCTAGTATCTGCCATAAACTGAGTCACATTGGCCAGCTTCATCTTTTTGCCCGTCCGCTCTAAAAAAACATCCATCCCTCGTTCAAAAGTCCCCGAACAAATTCGTACAAAGGCAATCCGGTCGCGGTGGGCCGGGTTCATATTGGCTTGAATTTTAAAGACAAAACCAGAGAAATCTTGTTCATAAGGACTGATTTCTTGCTCATCTTGAGTCTTGTGACTATAGGGAGAAGGAGCAAACTCCAAGAAAGTTTCCAAGAAGGTTTGTACACCAAAATTGGTCAAAGCTGAACCGAAGAAGACCGGTGTTTGATCTCCTTTGGCAATTTTTTTGCGGTTAAAACTATCGCCAGCTTCTTTTAGTAATTCCACTTCTTCTTGCACATCGGCAAAAAGACTGTTGCCTTTTAATGGATGGTCATCTGGGATATCCCCAGCTTCATTTAAGGAGACAAAACGATCGCCACCGTAATTATCCGGTCGGTATAACTCGACCCGATTGTTGTAAATGTCGTAAAGACCTTCTAAACCTTTCCCCATCCCAATGGGCCAGTTCATGGGATAAGATTCAATGTCTAAGAGTTCTTCTAATTCTTCCAATAATTCCAAAGGTTCCCGACCATCTCGGTCTAATTTATTAATAAAAGTAAAAATAGGAATGCCCCGTTTTTTTACAACTTGGAAAAGTTTTTTGGTTTGGGCTTCGATCCCCTTGGCGCTATCAATCACCATCACCGCACTATCCACTGCCATCAGTGTTCGATAGGTATCTTCAGAAAAGTCCTCATGTCCCGGGGTATCCAAAATATTCACTCGTTTGCCATCATAATCAAACTGCATCACGGAACTGGTCACAGAAATTCCCCGTTGCTTTTCAATTTCCATCCAGTCAGACTTAGCAAAGTTCCCGGTCTTTTTTCCTTTTACGGTTCCCGCTTGGCGAATGGCTCCCCCAAAGAGTAAAAGTTGTTCGGTAATCGTAGTTTTCCCAGCATCCGGGTGACTGATAATCGCAAAAGTTCGACGCATGTCGACTTCTTGGCGTAAGTTTGGGTTGTTCATTTCGTGTACTCCATTTCTATTGTTGATTTCTAACTATGTGGTTTGATTCTGTCTACATCGGACTTTCTCCGGCTGTTTTCAACTAGCCTAGTATAGCATGAATCATTGGCCCTGTGAACTTTGGAAAAGTGACAATGCAAATTTTCACTACAGCTGCTGCTAACAAAAAAAGAAAGCCTAGGCTTCCTTTTTTTGACAAAATGCTTCCAGCAGTTTTATCCTGCTTGCTGTTCATTTATGATTGTCATCAGCTTCCGATTCCCGGAAAAAATGACGTTTTTCTTCTTCTGGTTCTGTTTCTGGTTCTACTGGTGTATGAAAGACTACCCGGATTTTTAACACCCGAGAACCTTCCATTTCTTCAGAGGTCAGTGTCAAATTGTCGATGCTATATGACAAATGCTCGCCCTCGTCAGGAATCGTTCCTAAAGCAGTTATCAAGTAACCTGCCATGGTATCCACATCATTCATGTGTAAGCCAGTGGTGAAGAGTTCATTAAACTCATCAATTAACATCCGACCTTGAATCATGAATTCATCATCACTAATTTTTTCGTAAAGTGTTTCGACTTCATCGGATTCATCATCGATTTCGCCCACGATTTCTTCCAATAAGTCTTCTAAGGTGACCAACCCGACAACGCCACCATATTCATCTAAAAGAATCGCCATTTGATTTTGGGTTTTCTTCAATTCATACAATAAATCATCAATAAAGACCGTTTCCGGTACAAAGAGCGGTTCTTGCAAGATATCACTGATTTGCAATTGGTCAAAACCAACTTTATAAGCTGCTTTTAACAAGTTTTTCGTATGAAGTACACCGACAACTTTGTCTTTGTCTTCATTGTAAACCGGGATTCTTGAATAATTTTCTGCCAAGACTTCGGTTAGAACTTCTTCGACTGTATCATTGATGTCCACCATAAAGGCATCGGTTCGTGGCACCATAACTTCCCGGGCCACTTTGGTATCCAGTGAGAAGATCCCTTGAAGCATTTCCAGCTCGTCTTCTTCAAAGACCCCTTCTGTTTCTAGCATATAACGCATTTCGTCTCGGGTCATTTTGGTGTCTTCATCATCAAATTCCATTGGCGTAATTCGAGCCAAAAGACTGGTGGAAGCCGACAACAACCAAACAAAAGGTTTCGCAATGGTACCAATCACTCGAATGACACCTGAAGCGAATTGAGCGACTTGTTCAGACTTATTCATGGCAATCCGTTTTGGATACAACTCACCAAAAACAATGGACACATAAGTCAAAATAGCCAAGACAATGACACTGGCCAAACTTTTAGCCGCAGCTCCACCGCCTAATAAAGGTGCTAAGCGAGCCGACAAAGTATCCGCTAAGGAAGCCCCGGATAAGATATTAACCAAGGTAATCCCTACTTGGATTGTGGACAAAAAGTTGGTCGGATCATGTAAGATATTCAAAAGTCGAATCGACTTAGGATCTCCTTCTTCAGCTTTTTGTTCCACGCGATTTTTATTAACCGAAACAACTGCAATCTCAGAAGCTGCCAAGAAGGCGTTGATCATTGTTAAAAGGATCAGTAATAATATTTGCGCGATTAGCGACTGACTCTCGGGGTCAGCATTCATAATGCCACACACTCTCTTTCATGTTCAAAATTAGGTAGAAAAAAACGTGGAAGATTTCCACATTAAAAATCGTATCATAAAGGCTTTTTCAATGCAATCAAAACCCCACCTGTTTAGGTGGGGTTTCAGCAAATATTACGTTATTTGATGGTCTCTAGCTTCTTAGTCCGATCGTTACGCACCATGCGCACTACAAAGATGACAATCGTGCGGCAAATCGCATAAAATGGCACCCCTAGGAAAATCCCTAAAAGTCCGGCAATGTTACCGGCAACCAGCAAGACTAAAATAATCGTCAATGGATGAATTTTTAAAGACTTGCCAATGACATTGGGATAGATAATATTGCCGTCTAGCTGTTGCACCACTAAAACCACTACACAACACAAGAGAGCTTTAATCGGCTCATTAAACACGGTCACTAAAACGGCTGGTAACAGTCCTAAATAAGGCCCTAAGTAAGGAATCAAATTGGTAACGCCCGCCACTACCCCAAACAAGAAAGCATATTGAACGTCAATAATTTGATAGCCGATAAAAGTACAGGTAGCCACAAAGACACATTCAATGGCTTGACCACTGATATAGCTAGACAAAGTGTGGTTCATTTCTCCTAATAATTCCACGATTTCATCCCGACTGTTTTTTGGAAAGAAACGTTGAATATTAGGTACTAAACGATAGCCGTCTTTTAACATGTAAAATAAGATAAAAGGTACCGTAATCACCGTCACTGCAGTAGTTGCCACTCCACCGACAATGGAACCTAGGCTACTGGACAAACCAGATAAAAATTTCTGAATTAAACTACCATAAGAAATGTCCAATTTATTGATTTGCGCTTCGATGTCGATGTTTTGCAAGGCGGGATTCTTGGCGATTTCCGTCAACCAATCTTGCAGGCCTTTAATAAATTGTGGCGTGTTTTCGGCCAATGAAGCGAGCTGTGTAACCAAACTAGGAATCACTGCTAAAACAACCCAAACTAAGGTTCCCAATAATAAGAGTAAGACGATAATAATCCCATAAATTCGTTTCATCTTCGTCACTCTCGTCAGCAAATTAACGATGGGATTTAATAAATAATACAAAAAACCAGCGATTAAAACTGGGCCAAACAATGTGGAAAAGAAGGTTCCCACGGGTTTAAAGACAAAATCGATTTTTGTGGAAACAAAAATCAACGTAGCCAAAACCAGCAGTTCCACAGACCAATACATTAATTTTGATGCTTTTAGTTTCTCGAACACAGGCACAACTCCCCAAAAGATTCAATATGGACAATCTTACCAAAATTCGTGAATGAATAACAGAAAAAGCACAAATTTCCCAAAAGAATTCACAATAGTTCCGTCTTGCTCCTCACTTCAGGTATACTATTTTTGAAGGAGTGAATCAATCATGAAAATTGTCCAAACCAAAGATACGATGAGCGAGATTTATTTAGATGCCCTGCGGATTCGAAACCACGTTTTTGTGGAAGAACAACAGGTTCCTTTAGCTTTAGAAATCGATGAAAAAGAAGCCTACTCCATCCATTTTGTCTTATACGTTGACGGGAAAGCCCAAGCAACCGTGCGACTGTTACCTTTAGATGAAACTCATGTGAAAGTTCAACGTATGGCCGTAGAAAAAGCCGTTCGAGGAAAGAAATACGGTCAACAGCTGCTACAAGCCGCCGAAGACTTTGCCCAAACACAAGGTTTCACCCAAATCACACTGGGAGCTCAGTTAACGGCGCAAGCTTTTTATGAAAAAAATGGGTATGTGACTCAAGGCCCGATTTTTTTAGATGCTGGTATTGAACATGTGGAAATGACCAAAGAACTAAAACCGATTAAAGCAAATACGAAGCCACTCTAAAAAGCTTATTTCACCTTGTTTCAAAAGGAGCGTGTCCATGAAAATCCAATCGAGCACTTAGAGCAGTTCTATCAAAAACACGGCTATGAAACTTATAAATATCAAATGAGCAAAATACTAGACTAGCTTTCACAAGTAAAGACGACTGGCTTCTAATAATTTTAATAGAAGTCAGTCGTCTTTTACTTACGTCTTAGGTTAATTTTGGGCTACATAATCTTTCAAAGCTGCTAAGATTCCTTTGGCTACTTTTTCAGGATACCCATCTTTGGTGATTTCCGCCAAGTCTTCATCACTGTTTAAATAACCAAGTTCTAATAAGAGGCTCACTGGCTGGTTGTTTTCTCGAATCACATAGTAATTGCCAGTGCGGACACCGTTGTTGGAAAGGCTCAATTGATCTCCCAAGTTTTCACTGACTAAATTAGCGAGAACTTCTCCGGCTTGATAGTAGTTATAGGTGGTAAAACCTTGCCAACCATTGTCTGTATCAAAATTATCATAGTGAATACTAATAAAGACATCCGGTTGAGCTGCTTCTGAGCGCTCCACAATTTCACTTAACTCCAGCATTTCATCAGAATCTCTGGTGTAAGTCACTTCCACACCATTTTCTTCCAGTAATTCACCTACTGCTTTGACAGTTTTTAAGGTCATATCTTTTTCATAAAGTTCACCGTCTGGACTTACTGCCCCACTGTCAATCCCGCCGTGACCAGCATCAAGAACAATATGCAACTGACTTAAACTTGTTGGAGCTGAGCTTTGTTCGACTTCTTTTACTTGTGCATTGGCCGCAGGAATATAGCCCACTTCTCCATCGTCGGCCTTAATTTTCACAAAATCCCCTTCATCTGCCACCCAAGTGGACCATTCTCCTCGGTGCAATTTTGTTAAGACTTCCCCATCGCTACTGGCTGTGGCCAATACCGAAACATAATCTGCCTCTGATTCCACATTTTCATCATAAAGGGAAGGATCGACATAGGTTTTCACCATTTTAACAGTGGTCGTGGTCTGCTCCTGGCTACTTTGGCTAGTGGCAGAAGTACTGGTGGTGGTGCTGCTTCCACTGCTACTAGAAATTACACTTGCTTGGTCGGCTTGAAATTTTAGCCCCATATTAATCACTAATGCCACAAATCCGGCTACTAAAAAAATCAGGGCAGCTTTTTTCTTCATCTATTAATCAACATCCTTTGCTTTCATGGATAAATCATACCTTATTTAACTTAAATTTACCTTAAAGAGCCCTCTCTAGTAAATTTACGGCAAAAGAAAAAAGCTGTTGCCAAAATTCTTGGTAACAGCTTTTTTCTATCGTTGTGACAATTGCTTGTAGCGGTTATACCAAACGTCGATATACCCTTCAGAAAAGGGACCTTTGCCATTATTGATCCAGTCCACTAGAATCTTGACATTTTCCTTTAAAATAAAGTCAATGTCTTGAGGATATTCCATGATCTTACTGTGAAGCTCATACTCATCCACATCCAACAGTCTTTTCTCACCATCGGGAAAAACCTTGATATCCAAATCGTAATCGATGTATTTCAAGGCTTCCTCGTCTAATAAAAATGGCGATGCCAAGTTGCAATAATAAGAAACACCTTTTTCTCTGATCATTGCAATTACATTGAACCAACATTTCTTGTGGAAATAAACAATCGCTGGTTCTCGGGTCACCCACCGACGGCCATCTGATTCAGTGACCAAAGTGTGGTCGTTCACGCCAATCATCGAGTATTCGCTGGTTTTTAATACCATCGTATCCCGCCACGTTCGGTGCAAATTGCCATCATGTTTGTAACTTTGAATCGTTACAAATTCTCCTTCTTTAGGAATTCGCATAGTTACCCTTCTCTCGCAAGCATGCTTGCAGTCGTTCGGATGAAATTACAC
>NZ_JBCOJC010000006.1:0-18841 GCF_040925905.1 Enterococcus sp. 2201sp1_2201st1_C11_2201SCRN_220225 | reverse complement strand
GTACTTGGTCTGATGGTGAATTTTCTTGAATTTGTCGTCCATAAAACAAAAGTACATGCCATTTTAAATGGCTAAAGATGTGACTGATTTCGCCTAAATGACGGGTTTGCCACACCACATTGCCCAAATCAATCGCCAGATTAGGCAATTCGGGTAAAGCCTCTTCAGCAACAAAGTCTAAATCCGCTGTCCTTTCTAGCTCTAGCTGTCCGGTATTATAGCTCCTTTGGTAACGCTGATATTCTTCTTTTGTGACTTCAAGTAAAGGAAAAGTCCACATTTTAGCGAGCAGGCCTTGCTCTCCTCGTTGAATTAACCCATACTCCTGTTCGCTATTTTCTATGGCAAAGGCAAGATAGTACATAGGTTTTGGTGGTTGTTTCTTAGTCTTCACCGGGTAATTCTCCTGATTGCCCTTTTGATAGGCCAGACAGTAGTTTTGCAAAGGACAAACAGCACAGTTAGGGCTTTTCGGGGTGCAAATACTGGAGCCTAAATCCATCATCGCTTGATTAAAATCTCCGGGAGAGGTTTTGGGTAAAATCTGGCGCATCCCTTGATCAAAGACTTTTCTGCTAGCTGGTTTGGCAATATCGGCGTCAATTTCAAACAAGCGGCTGACTACCCGCATCACATTGCCGTCAATGGCCGGCTCTGGCAGTCCAAAGGCAATGCTGGCAATCGCCCCCGCAGTATAGGGGCCAATTCCTTTTAAACTAGCAATTTCCGGTAGCGTACGAGGCATCTGGCCATTGAATTTCTCCACCATCTCTTTTGCAGCCGCTTGAATATTCCGAGCTCGGGAATAATAGCCTAAGCCTTCCCATATTTTTAACAATTGTTCTTCTGGCGCCACAGCTAATGTGGCAATATCGGGGAAAGCCGCCATAAAGCGATAGAAATAGTCAATCACGGTCACCACTCGAGTTTGTTGCAACATAATTTCTGAAATCCAAATGCGGTAAGGGTCGTGATTTTCTCGCCAAGGTAGATTGCGCCGGTTTTGGTCATACCAATTTAAAAAATCCTCTTGTAAATTTTTAATTTCTTTTGATGAAAGTCGCTCCCAGTTATTCATCCACTTCTTCCTTACTATCCAAATATTGTTGAATCAAATCCAAAGCAAAACCTTTTTGATAGAGATTTTGTTTGATTTTTTGTTGCCGTTGGGCTAATGGTTTTCCTTGATGACGACGCCATAACTTGTCGCCGGCTTTTGTTAAAGCTTCCATCTCCACTTCTCCATCTTTTTCTTGAAGTAACTCATTTACTACTCCGTCGCTAATTTCTTTGGAGAAGCCTTTTTGCATTAACGTTTGTCGCAATTTTTGTCCGGTTTCTTTAAAGCTCTTTCCGTGAATCCGTCGCAGTGCTTTTGCTCCAGTGTGACGCGCCACAGCAAGTTGCTCCTTTTCAGTATACAAAGCCAGTGCATTTTCACTAGTTGCCCCTTTAATACCCTTTTGTAAGAGCTGTTGGCGAATCGCTCCTGGCCCTTTACCTGATAGCCGCATTTGAGTGCGTACATAGCTTTCGGCATAGATTTTATCATTTACTAGATTTAATTCTTTTAAGCGTTCAATCACTTTTCTTCGATCAGTTAAAGGTAATTCGTGGTCTTTTAAAAAAGTATCCACTTCTTTTTCCGAGCGTAGTTGATAGCTAATGTAGCGATAGCTTTCTTGCAAACCTAAGTCAAAGCGACTGTTGTCTTTTAATTCTTTTAATTCTTCTTCACTGATTTCCGTGCCTTTTAACAAGCGGTAGCGTACCAGTTGATCTTCTGAAACGAGTAAGGTTTCGTGATTGGAAAAAGTGACTTTAAAAAGATTTTTTTCTTTAGTTAGTTGAGTAATCGTCAGCATCCAGTTTCTTCCTTTCCGAAAAACTTCATCAGGGAACGCACATTCTAGTGTAACATAAAAGAGCGTATTCTTCCGGCGGTTTGTGTTAGAATAATGGGGAAATTAGAAAAGAGGGAAGCATATGTCACAAGTTGCCGCCAAAATCGGCCAAAGCTTAAAAATCCAAGTCAAACGCCTAGGTATCAATGGCGAAGGAATCGGCTATTACCGCCGCACCATCATCTTCATCCCTGGTGCCTTGCCCAAAGAAGAAGTCCAAGTGAAAGTGACCAAAACAGAAAGCCGTTATTTAGAAGGACAGTTAGTTAAAATCATAAAAGCTAGCCCTGAACGCATCACACCTCCTTGTCCTTTTTACGACCGTTGCGGTGGATGTCAGCTGCAACACTTAAGCTACCCGGCTCAATTGAATTTTAAAAAGGATTTATTAGCCCAAGCATTGGCTAAATTTAAACCTAAAGGCTGGCAAAACTACCGCCTCTTGCCTACCATTGGCATGGAAGACCCTTGGCGTTATCGCAATAAAGCTCAGTTTCAAATGGGTTATAACGAGCAAACCAAAAAAGCGGTGGCCGGTCTTTATGAAAGAAACAGCCACCAATTGGTTGCCATTGACAACTGTCTGGTCCAAATCCCTGCTACTCAAGAAACCTTAAATGTCTTAGTCCAACTGGTAAATAAATACCAAACACCAATTTACAATGAAAAAAAACACGCCGGCATTTTGAAAACCTTAGTGGTGCGTGTAGGACAAGTGACGGGAGAATTACAAGTTACCTTTGTGACCAGTACCCCAAAACTGCCACAGAAAAATGCAATAATCCGGGAGATTACCGAGCGCTTGCCGAAAGTTGTTTCCATTATGCAAAACGTTCAGAAAAAACAAACTTCCTTGGTTATGGGAGATGAGACCTTTCATCTTTGGGGCAAAGAAACCATTCATGAAGCAGTCAATGAGTTGAAATTCGATCTTTCCGCCCGGGCGTTTTACCAGTTAAATCCCAAGCAGACTGCGACTTTGTACAAAGAAGCCGAAAAAGCCTTGGACTTAAAACCCACAGACCGCTTGGTGGATGCTTATTGTGGGGTAGGCACCATTGGTTTAAGTCTTGCGCCAAAAGTCAAAGAAGTCCGGGGGATGGATGTAATTCCTGAAGCCATCACCGATGCTCAGAAAAATGCCCAAAACATGGGCTATGACAATACCTATTACGCTGTGGGCACCGCCGAAGACTTACTACCTCAGTGGCTGGTTGAAGGGTTTCGTCCTGATGCTATCTTAGTGGATCCGCCCCGAACTGGCTTGGATGAAAAATTACGGCAAGCACTCCTAGAATATCCCGTAGACAAACTCGTGTACATCTCTTGTAACGTGTCCACATTAGCCCGGGATTTAGCCACTTTAAGTGCAGTCTATCAAGTGGACTATTTGCAGTCTGTTGATATGTTTCCTCAAACCGCTCGCTGTGAAGTCGTGGTGAAATTAACACGAAGCTAAAAATAGCAGTGAAATTTTACATGGAAAAACTACCTTTTCGCCTCAAAAAAAGAGCCCTACCAGTTAAACTGGTGGGCTCATCTTTTTAAAACATATCAAAAAGCGACAATTGATTTTCGTCTGGTAGACCTTTTAATACACCGTTTTCCGTCATGTAATCAATCAACGTCTGGGAAACTTTTCCTCGTTTTGCCAAATCTTCTTTAGATAAGAAGGGACCGTCTTTTCTAGCTTCCACGATTTGTTTGGCCACGTTATCACCTAAACTTGGTACCGCCCGAAATGGTGCGATAAGACGATTGCCATCAATCACAAAATTCACTGCATCGGATTTATACAAGTCAATCATGCCAAATTCAAAACCTCGTTCCAACATTTCATTGGCCAATTCCAAAACGGTTAACAAGTTCTTTTCTTTGGTGGAGGCATCCAAGCCTTTGTCATTGATTTCTTTCATCCGGTCTTTCACCGCATCTTTGCCTCGCGCCATGGCAACGAGATCAAAATCATTTGCCCGTACGGAGAAAAACGCACAGTAGTACAAAATTGGATGGTAAACCTTAAAATAGGCTACCCGCAACGCCATCAACACATAAGCAGCCGCATGGGCTTTAGGGAACATGTACTTGATTTTGGAACAAGAATCAATGTACCAATCAGGCACACTGTTTTCCTTCATCGCTACTAAAAATTTGTCCCGCTTCTCATCGTCAATTTTACTCCATTGCCCTTTTCGCACGGTTTCCATAATGGTAAAGGCCATACCTGGATCAAGCCCGGCATGCATCAAATACACCATAATGTCATCCCGACAACCGATTACTTCCGCCAATGTGGCTTTTCCTTGTTTAATCAATTCTTCCGCATTGCCCAACCAAACATCTGTCCCGTGGGAAAGTCCAGAAATCTGAAGCAGTTCTGCAAAGGTAGTTGGATGGGTTTCATTTAACATTCCTCGAACAAAACGAGTCCCAAACTCAGGGATTCCTAACGTTCCCGTCTCAGAACCAATCTGTTCTGGAGTCACCCCTAGCACTTCTGGAGATTCAAAAATCCGCATGACCTCAGGATCATCTGTAGGGATAGTCTTAGGATCAATTCCCGATAGATCTTGTAACATCCGAATTACGGTAGGATCATCGTGTCCAAGAATATCCAGCTTCAAAATATTGTCGTGAATGGAGTGGAAATCAAAGTGAGTGGTGCGCCATTCAGAATTCAAATCATCTGCCGGGTATTGAATGGGGCTAAAGTCATAGACATCCATATAATCAGGAATAACAATAATCCCCCCGGGGTGCTGACCGGTAGTTCGTTTGACTCCCGTAGCGCCTTGGGCTAGTCGATCAATCTCTGCTCCTCTCAGGCGCAAGTTATGATCTCGCTCATAGCCTTTCACATAGCCATAAGCAGTCTTATCTGCCACGGTACCGATTGTTCCCGCCCGATAGACATAATCTTCCCCAAAAAGCACCTTGGTGTAGTTATGGGCTTGAGGTTGGTATTCCCCGGAGAAGTTCAAATCGATATCGGGAACTTTATCCCCATGGAAGCCTAGGAAGGTTTCAAAAGGAATATCGTGACCGTCTTTATTTAAACGAGCACCACATTTCGGACAGGCTTTTTCTGGCATATCAAAGCCGGAACCGTAAGAACCATCTTCGTAAAACTCAGAATACTGACATTCTGGACAGTAATAATGAGGTGCTAATGGATTGACCTCAGTAATCCCCGTCATGGTAGCCACAAAGCTGGAGCCTACCGATCCCCGAGAACCAACTAAATAGCCATCTTCATTACTTTTATGCACTAATTTTTGCGAGATTAAGTAAATCACGGAAAAGCCATTGCCGATAATGGAATCCAGTTCTTTTTTTAACCGTTTTTCGACAATTTCCGGCAGTGGATCTCCATACAACTCCCGCGCCCGGTTGTAAGATAAATCGGTAATTTCCTGTTCCGAACCGGGAATTTTTGGTGTATAGAGCTTGTCTTTCACCGGAATAATCGTCTCACACATGTCCACGATTTTATTCGGATTGTCCACCACAACTTCCTTGGCTAACTCTGGGCCTAAAAATTGGAAGGCGGTGAGCATTTCATCTGTGGTCCGAAAATGCACATCTGGTAAGCTATGACGATTTAACGGATTGGCTCCCCCCATGGAATTCACCAAAATTTTGCGGTAAATGCCATCTTCTTCATTTAAGTAATGAACATTGCCGGTCGCCACCACTGGTTTGCCCAGTTCTTTGCCCATAGTAATCAGATTACGGATGATCTCTTCTAAGTCGCTTTCGTCTTTCACCAGTTCTTGTTCAATTAATGGAGCGTAGACGGCTTTTGGCATGATTTCAATATAATCATAGAATTTGGCCAATTCTCTGGCGGCTTCCACACCTTTTTGCATCATCGCCACAAAGACTTCTCCTTTGTCGCAAGCTGTTCCCACTAAAAGACCTTCTCGAAGTTTGACTAACTCCGAACGAGGAATTCGCGGCACGCCACCGTGGAAATATTTTACATTGCTTAGAGAAATCAGCTTAAAGAGATTTTTCAAGCCAGCTTGGGTTTGAGCCATAATCGTCGCGTGAAAGGGACGAGCGGCTTTAAAGGAATTTTCTCCTCCCACGTGACGATTCAAGTCATCATGATAATGCATCTCGTGGTTTTCCATGGCCTCTTTAACAAATATCCACGCCAAATGCCCCGTGGCTTCCGAGTCATAAATCGCCCGGTGATGTTGTTCCAAACCTACGCCAAATTTTTTCGATAATACGCCTAGGCCAAAGCGTTTAAATTGGGGATAGAGATAACGGGCCAACTCCAAAGTATCAATCACCGGATTGGTAGCTTCTGGTAAATTCAAACGGTGGTAAGTGGTGTTAATAAAGCCCATATCAAAAGAAGCATTGTGGGCTACTAAAATCGAATCTTTAGCAAATTCGGTAAAGCGTTCCATAACTTCTCGCTCTGGTAAAGAGCCCCGAACCATTTCGTCGGTAATTCCCGTAAGTTCCACTGTGGTCTTTGATAAGGGATGACCCGGGTCGATAAATTCATCGAAGGATTCAATAACATTCCCCTTGTGCATCTTCACGGCAGCTAATTCAATAATCGTATTGTAAACGGCAGATAGTCCAGTGGTTTCCACGTCAAAGACCACATAAGTCGCATCTGTTAACGGGATATGGGCAGGATTGTAAGCTACTGGTACACCGTCATCCACCACATTGGCTTCCACTCCGTAAAGGATTTTTACCCCGTGCTTTTTACCAGCACTATGGGCATCTGGAAAAGATTGGGCACCACCGTGGTCAGTAATGGCAATCGCCTTGTGGCCCCATTTGGCTGCTTGTGCTACTAAGTCCCCAATGGAATTGGTAGCATCCATGGTACTCATATTAGAGTGAAGATGGAGTTCCACCCGCTTTTCATCATCGGGAGCATAGTCTTTTCTTGGAGGATGTTTGACTTCCACCAAATCTTGGGCAAACATCACCAAATCCCGCTGGAAAGTATCTTCTTGAATACTTCCGCGAACTTTTAGCCACATACCTTTTGAAATATTGTCAAAAATTTGTTCATCTTTTTCCCCATTGGAGAATTTTTTCACAATGAATGAAGAGGTATAGTCGGTGATTTTTACGGTTAAAATCTTCCGTTTTGTCCGCAGTTCTCGGACTTCCACATCAAAGACATAGCCTTCGATGGTCACTCGCCGTTCTTCTTCAATGATATTAATCATTGGTAAAATCGCTTCATCAGCCGGAATGTTGCGGCCTAATTGAACCGGGCCGACTAAGACTGGTGCTGATTTTTGCTCTTGTTTTTGTTTTTCATGAGCAGCAATATTTTCCATGGCTTGTTGCATCAAGACTTCTGCTTGTTCTGCTTTTTTGGCGGCCAGTTGTTCTTCCGCAACTTTTCCTTGTTCCGCATCAAAGCGAGCTTCTAAGCGAAATTTGGGAAAGCCCATTTTTTGATAGCGAGATTCCATTAAAGGAAAATAATTATCTACCATATGGGGAATAATCGCTTCATTGGCAAAAGGTAAAATCACTTTTTTTCCTTCCACAAAGGGGAGCTGATTCTTAATGGTTTGGGCCACGACTTTCGTATTGCAATCTTGGTCTGAGAGCACCAATGGCCAGTAATCTTGTAGTAAGTCTTGGTTCAATTCACTGGCTTCTGTTTGAATATTGACTTTGACTTGGGCGATTTCTTGAAAAGCCATCATCACATGGTGCAGGAGACTTTGATACAAAGTCACCGGTAAAATCTGTTGGAACCCAAGAGTGAACTCCCAAATCCGGGACTGTTTATGTACAACAACCGCTTCGATTCTGCCTTTGGCGTCTATTAAAGCTTGGCGCTCATCTGAGGCTAAGTTTGCCTGTTCTAACAGGATTGCAAATTTTTCGTTTTTCTCTGACATTCTTCTGCCTCCTGAGGATTGATTCAGCACTGTTTAGTATACCTTTTTTTTTACCGTCTTTCATTAAGAAGGTTCTGCTTATTTTCTCATTCTTAAAAGGATTGGCAATCCTAGCCGAAATAAGCTAGCTTCGCCAATCCTTTCATTAATGTTTTATTCTGCTTCTGCTGAGGTTAGTAAAATCGGAATGGTATCCAGTAATTCTTCTTTGCGTACTTCTACCATGGCGCCAGTACGCTTCAACTTGACTTCCACGATATTGTCCATGGCCTTTTTCCCCACGGTAATTCGTAAAGGACAGCCAATCAAATCCGCATCTACAAATTTCACTCCAGCCCGTTCTTTGCGATCATCGACTAAAATTTCATAGCCATGTTCGGCTAAGTTTGTTTCTAATTCTTGGGTAAGGGCTGTCTGAAACTCATCTTCCATATTCATCTGAACAATGTGCAAATCAAAAGGAGCAATATTTCTGGGCCAGCTGATGCCTTCTGAGTCGGCATGTTGTTCCACAATAGCAGCCAGCATCCGACTGACTCCTAACCCATAACTGCCCATTTCCACAGGCACATATTGGCCGGTTTCATCTAACACCGTGGCATCAAAAATTTCACTATAATGAGTGCCTAGTTTGAAAATATGCCCTAGTTCGATGCCTCTTGCAAAAGCTAAGACTCCCTTTCCATCAGGTGCCGGGTCGCCTTCCAAGACATAGCGTAAATCACCATAAGCGATAGGGGTAAAATCACGCCCTGAGTTCACATTGATCAAATGATAATCCGTTTCATTCGCTCCCGCAATGGCATTGTCCATATCTTGCACCGCAAAATCTCCATAGAGTTTGACTTCTTCTGGCAAAGCTACGGGACCAAGAAAGCCAAAGTCTGCCCCGATTACTTGTTGGGCTTCTTCCGGAGTGGCACTGCGTAAAATTTGAACTTGCAAAAAGCGCTTTAATTTTAATTCGTTAATTTCATGATCCCCACGAACCACTACCATAATCGGTACATCATCCCCATAATAGAGACGGCTTTTGATCACTTTGTCCACCGGAACTTGAAAGAATTCCGCAATCTCAGTGATTTTGGTTCGTTTAGGAGTGCTCTCTTTAGTCAAAGGCAAAAAGGAAGCTTGGGCCAGTTTCTTAGTGTAAAGACTGGTAGCGACTTCTAAATTAGCCGCATAATCACTGTCCGTCGAAAAACAAACTACGTCTTCTCCCATATCCGACAGCGCCATAAATTCCTTTGATTCCTTGCCTCCCATTAACTCGTTGTCCCCTATTACCCAACGATAGGACAAGCCACAAGCGGTTAAAATCCGCTTATAGGCTTCTTCATACTGGTGGTACGTCTCATTTAAACTAGGCTGCGTTAAATGAAAAGAGTAAGCATCTTGCATTAAAAATTCCCGAGCTTGCAACAAGCCATGACGGGGACGTTTTTCATCTCGAAACTTACTGCGGATTTGAAACAAGTTAATCGGCAGGCGCTTATAAGAATTCACTTCATCTGCAATCAACTGGGTAAAGACTTCTTCATTGGTAGCTCCTAATAACTGCAAGCGCTCATTGCGATCTTGCAAGTGATACAGTTGCTCGCCCCAAGTCGTTAAGCGGCCGGTTTTCTCCCAAATATCCCCCGGGACCAAATGGGGCATGGCCATTTCCTGAGCCCCAATGCCTTGTAATTCTTTGCGAATAATTCCCTTAATCTTCTCCAACACCCGAAAAGCCAATGGCAAATAGGCATAGACCCCGGAAGATACTTGGCGAATAAAGCCTCCCCGTAATAACATCTGATGACTAAGCACTTCCACATCTTGAGGCAGTTCCCTTAATGTGGGAATCAAAATTTTTGATTGTCTCATGGCACCCTCACTTATCCGAAATTAACCCCTATGCTGAAATAAGAATGGCTAAACAAATTCCTTCGTAAAGCCAAACATAGTTAGACATGGTACTAAACTTTACAATCCCTTACTCAATTAAAAAAGAAACGTTGAATATCATTCCAAGTTACTAAAATCATTAGCAACATCAAAATCCCAAAGCCAATTAAGTTTAAAATTCCTTCTTTTTCCACGCTTAGTGGTTTCTTGCGGATGGCTTCCAGTATATTTAACACCAGTTTGCCTCCGTCCAAAGCTGGAAATGGAAAAAGGTTGATAATGCCTAAGTTCATGGACAAAATAGCAATGAAAACTAATACCGTAGTGGGACCTTGTTGGGCAGCTTGTGAAGACATTTGAAAAATTGCTACCGGCCCGCCCAATTTATCCAAATTTGGCCGCATGATCAAATCACCAAAGGCTTGGAAAATAGTCAATGAATTTGCCAATGCTTGTTTGATGCCGCCGGTAATCTTATCGACAAAGCCCGTTTTCATTGGCACTTGAATGCCAATTCGCACGGTCTCTTGCCCATCCACTGTAGTAGTTTCTGGCGTTACTTTAGTGGTAAAGGTTTCCGAACCCCGTTGCACTTTAAAATCCAAGGTTTGATCAGGCGTTGCCAAAATCGCTCCGGACAATTCTTCCCAAGTAGCAATTTTTTTATCATCGATACTCAAAACATGATCCCCTTCTTTTAACCCAGCTACAGCAGCCGGACTATCTGGGGTCACTTGACCGATGCCATTGGTGTCGGTTACCGCCACTCCCCCTTGGATAAAGGCGATTACGATAAACAACAGAATTGCTAAAATAAAATTGTTCATGGGGCCCGCAAAGTTCGTCATCATGCGATTACCTAATTTTGCGGACTGGAATTGGACATCTTTCGGGGCAATGCGCACCTCGGTACCATCTTGTTCAATAATCGTCGCATCGTGTAGGACTTCATAACGCAGTAGTTCACTTTCATCTGCTGAAGTATAACCTGAAATAAACAACTCTTCTTCCAAATCAAAGGCTTCTGTCATTAACGGAATCCCATTGGGCAATTGAATTTTTTTACTAGTATTGATTTTAGTAACTTTGCCACTCTCATCTAAAACCAAAGTCACGGGCATCCCTCGGGTGAGCTCCGTCTCGTCTTCTCCCACACCGGCCATGCGCACATAGCCACCCATGGGCAAAAGGCGCAGGGTATACGTAGTACCATCTTTGCCTTGATGGGCAAAAATCTTCGGTCCCATGCCAATGGAAAACTCCCGCACTAAAATTCCCGAACGACGGGCAAAAAAGAAATGTCCAAACTCGTGGAAAATAACCACCACACTGAACACGATAATAAAAGTTATGATGCCTTTCATACTGTATCCTCACTTTCACAGACTACAAGATATAATCTGACTCACTCTGTTTATGATCTCTGTCTTATTCGTAATCGACTTTTATCTATTTTAACACACCCACCTTACCACCGGCGTCCCTTGTAAAAAAAGTAAAGGGATTGTCACAAAAAAGCAAAAAATCATTCAAAAAAAACTGAAACAAGCAATCAGCCACAATCTAGCTAATTCTTGTTTCAGTCACTCTTTAAAAGATCCCTAGTAAATGCATAATAGGAAAGACAAAAAGCATGCTGTCGAAACGATCGAGAATGCCACCATGTCCCGGTAAAATGTTGCCGGAGTCTTTCACGTTAAAGTAGCGTTTAATCGCTGACTCCACCAAATCTCCAAATTGCCCCACGATCGAAAAGACCACCGTAAACAATAAAAGCACGGGTAATGGGTAGACAAAATTTTGTTGTTTGCTAAAGAGCATCACATAAATAAAAGCCACAACCACGCTGGAAATAATCCCTCCCAAAGCTCCTTCAATGGTTTTATTAGGAGAAATTTCCGGCCATAATTTCCGTTTGCCATACTTTCGACCGATCATGTAAGCCCCAATATCTGTGGCCCAAACAATCAACAAGCCAAACATCAGGATGATTAAACTTTCACTACGGGCATTGACGAATTCCCGAAAACCAATTCCTACATACAAACTGACTAAAACAGGAAACCCTGCCTCATCCACGGTGTACATATTTTTTGAAATCACAGAAGCTCCTAATAAGAGCATCACAGTGAAATAAAAGAGCATTGCGCTATCGGTATTTGCTGGTAAAAAAAAGAAATAGCGCTCCTTGGGCAAGACTAGAAAAATGGCCCCTAATGCAGATAAAATTCCTTCAAAGCTCACAATGTTTAAGCCTTTCATGCGGAACATTTCATACACGCCCACCACAGCTAACAAGGCGCCGGTTAACTCTACTGCTACCCCTCCCACCATTAAAATGGGAATAAACACGGCCAGTGCTATGACCGCTGTAATCACTCGTTGTCTCATTTACTTTCCTCCTTTGATAAACCGCCAAAACGACGGTGCCGGTTTTGAAATGACGCAATGGCCATTTCCAATAGTTCCCCATTAAAATCAGGCCACAACGCATCCGTAAAGAAAAATTCACTATAAGCAATTTGCCACAAAAGAAAATTACTAATTCGCTCTTCTCCACTGGTGCGTATCACCAATTCCGGATCTCGTAACGCTGGTGCTAAAAAACCAGTCATTAAATGATCCGCGATTGTTTCTTCGTCAATGGACGTTTCATCAGCCCCAGTAGCCAAAAGTTCTTTAGCGATAGCTTTGGTGGCAGTGACAATTTCTGCTCGACTGCCATAATTCAAAGCAAAATTTAACACCATCCCCGTGTTGTCTTTGGTCTGCTCCACTGCACGCTTGACTGCATCTTGCGTATGGGCAGGCAAAAATTCAGTATAGCCCATGACATGCACTCGAACATTTTCTTTAATCAGCTCTGGTACAAACGTATCAAAAAAATCCACAGGCAACTGCATCAAAAAATTGACTTCTTCGGTGGGCCGTTTCCAGTTTTCTGTGGAAAAAGCATAAAGCGTTAAAACTTTTACGCCTAATTTTGAGGCGTGTTTGGTAACCTTTTTCACCGTTTCCATGCCTTCTTTGTGTCCTGCAATCCGAGGCAAGCGCCGATTTTGCGCCCAGCGACCATTCCCGTCCATAATAATGGCGATATGTTTGGGAACATTCCCCGCTGGATCAAAGGTAAAAGCCGATTCTTCTTGGATGTATTTATTTTTCTGTGGAAACAGACGCCACATATTGACTCCCTCATTTCCTTTCTGTAATTAACAGAAACCATTATACCATTAACTTAGCCAAATCTCAGGAAAAACCATAAGAGTCTCCCCTTTTTCAGGGACTTTTAAAGAATTTTTGAAAGCCAAATGCCTCAAATTGCTTCAACATAATAAATAACCTTCGTTAAAATTCCCAAAAGGGGTATGATAGACTTAAGAACTAGTTTTTTGTGATAAGTACTCATCCCTTTGGCCAATGAAAGGAGCGACTGATGAAATTTCTCCTCACGATGAACCAAATTGCTTATTTCAAACCCGAAACCACCGCCCGTCGTTTGAAACATTATTATGATTGCGACAAAGGCAATCCTGTAATTTTTCTTGGCTATTTGCGCTTAATTCGTCTTCTCCCCCGTCTTGCCAGTCGTGCAAAACCATTTCAACCAGAGCTTTATCGCCGACAAGTGCGGGAAATCTATTTGAACATCCCTTGGGAGCAAGAAGGCAGTCCTTGGCTCGCCTTGTTTTTACCAGAATTTCGGGAGTTTTTTAGCCCCGAAGAATGGCACCAACTCAAACTTCGCTACCAAGCAATCCATTCCATCTTCAAAAAGCTTGTAAAAATTCAGCTGAGAAAAATTCATAAACAACTCTTTTTGAAACAATTCTTGTCGATCACTACAATTTTATCCAACACTTCCCCAACCTATTTAATAAAATTACGCTGTTAGACTAAATAGTTAAGATCAGCGCTGTAAATAACTCCTGTCATTCTATGGCGGGCTATTTGTCATGCCTGGGATAGTCAGTCTGCTACTTACAGCTAACAATAGCTTAGAGAAATTTGTAAAAGGGAGTGACAATAATCATATCACCGTCCTCCAAACCGAACAATATCAAACGTGAAACCACAAAAGACAAACAACTCCCATTAAAATCATGGGAAGCTGCTTGTCTTTTCATCCTTAAAAATTTCAAACACTGTCTAACCTGTTTTTCTCAAGCTAAGTCAGTGTGATTGCTAGTTGAACTTAACATTTTTTGCTTCGTTGAACTGTACTAGGCGACTAAAAGGAGTGTCGTAACAACGATTATTGTCACAGCTTCCTTACCTTACTTATTTTGTTACAGCTTGAGGTCGCAACTCTTTTAAAGCTGCCAAAGCCCAAGGGTGGATTACTTGAATATCATTATTAAATAGCCAGTCCAAATACAGCCAAGCAGCTTTTTTTAAATCCTTCTGATGCATCAATGGCATTAATTCATCTAAATAAGGCGGGGTCGTACCTCGGTCCCATTTTATTTTGTCTGCCAAAAACAAGCAACAGTCAAATGTACTGGCTCCTTCTTTTAAAGTTGTATGGCAGCCGATGGCAGATAAAATAGCAGGATTGGTCACTTGAAAAACTTCCTGGGCTAAAATCGCTGACTGCTGCTGATGCAAAAGCATAGGCAAATGCCGCTCTGCTTTTAAAATGTCTAAATGATGCTCTTTGTGAAACGCCAACCGCTCTTCATCAGGAATCACTACAGAAATATCATGAAGCAAGCCAGCGTCATAGGCTGCCTCTTCATCTAGTCCCAAAAAATGGGCCCATTTTGCATTCTCCTCAGCCACTGTAAGCAAATGAGAAAAAGTAGCTTCCTGTCCGTTTTCTTGTAAATAGTTCAAAACCTGTCCTTCTAAGCCTTTGCCAATGTCACTAAAACGATGTGCCTCGATCATAATCTTACCTCCATCATTTGCGATACCGTAACGTCTTTAGGAAACGTCTCTGTTCTATTGAATTAAAAAATCCAGTTTAATTATAACAGACTTTTTCCCGAAAAAGGCTGGATAACAGTATTAAATTAAGCAATGATGGAATTCAGAAAAATAATATAACGTATTATAACAGTTCCAAGTCTTTTTATCTGTATCATACTCAGATAAAAAAACAAACCCTCCAAATATAAAAATGGAGGGTTTCGTATAAAATTATACTTCTAATAATTCTTTTTCTTTTTCGGCAGCAATGGCATCTAATTTTTTAATGGCATCATCGGTTAATTGTTGAATGTCTTTTTCAGCATTGCGCAAGTCGTCTTCTGTGATGTCACCAGCTTTTTCTTGGCGCTTGTAGCTATCCATAGCATCCCGACGAATATTGCGGATGGCAATCTTAGAGTTTTCTGCTTCTTTTTTCACTTCTTTAGCCAATTCTTTCCGGCGTTCCTCCGTTAACTGTGGAATCACCAAGCGGATTACCGTCCCATCGGTTTGGGGTGTAATGCCCACATCGCTCGTTTGAATGGCTTTTTCGATTTCTTTGATTGTTGATTTATCAAAAGGTGTGATTACCAATAGACGTGCTTCTGGAATCCCGATGGACGCCATTTGGTTAACCGGTGTTGGTGCACCGTAATAATTTACCATTACCCGGTCTAAAATGCTGGCATTGGCCCGCCCAGCCCGAATTTGGCCTAATTCCCGCTGTAATGCTTCAGCGGCTTTATCCATTTTTTCTTTGGTTTCTTGCATGACTACATCAGCCATTGTATTTCCCCCTAACAGTTTTTAAGTAGCTTTGTGAAGTAGGCTCCACAACTTAGACACCACTATTTTATTATAAATGAAATGCTTGCTGATAGAAAGCTTAATCTCTTGCTAAACCGGTTGGAACTTCCTTCCAGCAGCCTCAAGCTTTTTGTGTACTTTACTAAATGAATCGCTAAGGATTAGATGACCAACCTTCAAAAAGTCGAATCCCTTAGTTTAAAAAAAAGAGCAGCCACTATCTCGCCACTCTCTTTTCATCTAGCTATGGAAATTGTTTATTTTCCTTGAACCGTAGTTCCGATATTTTCACCCATAACAGCCCGACGGATATTGCCAGTTTCATTTAAGTTAAAGACTACCAATGGAATATCGTTATCCATAGAAAGTGAGCTTGCAGTCGAATCCATTACTTGCAATCCTTTGGCAATCACATCTAAATGAGTCAATGTTTCAAATTTAATCGCTTCATGGTCCAATTTAGGATCGGCAGAGTAGACCCCATCCACATTGTTTTTCGCCATTAAAATGACATCGGCATTGATTTCGGCTGCGCGTAATGCTGCAGTCGTATCAGTAGAGAAATACGGATTACCAGTCCCACCAGCAAAGATCACGATACGACCTTTTTCCAAGTGGCGTTCAGCCCGGCGACGAATATAGGGTTCAGCGATTTGGCGCATTTCGATAGAGGTTTGCACCCGAGTTGGCACGCCTTCGTTTTCCAAAGTATCTTGCAAAGCCAAAGCGTTCATTACCGTTGCCAACATGCCCATGTAGTCTGCTTGTGCCCGTTCCATGCCCATTTGTGCGCCGATTTGTCCCCGCCAAATATTGCCACCACCTACAACGATGGCAATTTCTACGCCAAGGTCATGAACTTCTTTAATTTCTTTGACGATTTCTTTAATGGTTGGGGGCTTAATGCCAAAGCCTTCATCTCCAGCTAATGCTTCCCCGCTTAATTTTAGTACCACTCGTTGATATTTTGGTTTTTCCATGATGATTCCTCCGTATTTCTTTCTCCTACTGGTTTCGGTGAAACGCCAGCTCAGGCCAAATAATCTTACATTTTTGCAAAAAAAGGGAGCGCACTTTCATGCGTCTCCCTTATTTAGTTGAAAAGTCTTATTTTTTCACTTGGCTCATAACTTCTTCAACGAAATTATCTTCCCGTTTTTCAATTCCTTCGCCAACTTCAAAACGAACGAATGATTTTACGCTAGCGCCTTTAGAAGCCACGTATTTTTCAACGGTCATATCTGGGTCTTTTACGAATGGTTGGTCAACCAAAGCGATTTCGGCTTTGAATTTGTTCAAGCGACCAATTACCATTTTTTCAACGATATTAGCAGGTTTGCCTTCGTTTAAAGCTTGTTCAGTAAGAACTGCTTTTTCGTGTTCCAATTCTGCTTCTGGAATTTGGCTTTCGTTGACGTAACGAGGGTTGATTGCTGCTACGTGCATTGCAATATCTTTGGCAACTGTTTCATCCGTAGTCCCTTCAAGAACAGTCAATACGGCAATCCGTCCACCCATGTGTAGGTAGCCACCGAAAGCTGCATTGTCGTCTTTTTCTACAACTTCAAAACGACGGAAGTTAATCCGTTCACCGATTACTTGAGTTGCTTCGATTAACGTAGCTTCCATTGTGCCTTTAGACATTGGCAATTTCATAGCTGCTTCCATGTCAGCTGGTTTGTTGTCTGCAATCACATCAGCGATTTCTTTTACAAGGTCTTGGAACATTTCGTTTTTAGAAACGAAGTCTGTTTCAGAGTTTACTTCCACGATAGAAGCTACATTACCCTTGATCGAAACAGCAGCCAAACCTTCTGCTGCAATCCGGTCATTTTTCTTAGCTGCTTTTGCCATACCTTTTTCCCGTAGCAAGTCAACCGCTTTGTCCATGTCGCCTTCTACTTCTACTAAAGCACGTTTTGCATCCATCATCCCAACGCCAGTTGCGTCACGTAATTCTTTTACCATTTTTGCTGTTACATCAGCCATTCCTAGTTCCTCCTTGATCAATAAGCCCGTGGGCATTTTTTTCACAAAAAAACTGCTTCAAAGGGAGTGCGGCTTTTGGCGCCCAGCCTTTGAAACAGCTCCTCATCATACGAATTAAATATTATTCAGCTGATTCTTCAGAAGCGTTGTCGCCTTCAACTACGTCAACGATTTCTTCGATTGAAGTTGCATTTTCAGTTGTAGCTTCTGCTGCGAAATCTTCTTCAACAACTTGGTCTTCCCCTTGGTTGCCTTCGATGAATGCGTCAGCCATTTTAGAAGTAATCAATTTAACGGCGCGAATTGCATCGTCATTTGATGGGATTACTACGTCAATTTCATCTGGGTCACAGTTCGTATCAACCATCGCTACGATTGGAATGTTCAATTTTTGTGCTTCTTGAACAGCAATCCGTTCTTTACGAGGGTCAACGATGTACATTACATCTGGAATCCGAGGCATATCCGCGATACCGCCTAAGAATTTTTCAAGACGTTCCCGTTGTTTGTTCAAACCAACAACTTCTTTTTTAGGCAATACTTCGAAAGTACCGTCTTCTTCCATTTTGTTGATTTCTTTCAAACGAGCAACCCGTTTTTGGATGGTTTCCCAGTTAGTCAAAGTACCACCCAACCAACGATGGTTTACATAGTATTGACCAGCGCGAGTTGCTTCTTCTTTAATTGCATCTTGTGCTTGTTTTTTAGTACCAACAAACAATGCTACGCCGCCGTCTTCTGCGACAGCTTTCATGTAGTCATAGGCTGCATCAACCAATTTAACGGTTTTTTGCAAGTCGATGATGTAGATTCCGTTACGTTCTGTAAAGATGTATTTCTTCATTTTTGGGTTCCAGCGACGAGTTTGGTGACCAAAGTGTACGCCGGCTTCAAGCAATTGTTTCATAGAGATTACTGCCATTTTGTGTTTCCTCCAATTGGTTTTTTTCCCTCTCTTATCCTTCACCTTTAAAAAGAACTGACAGGTCAGCACCCCTTTTTAAATCAGATAAGATGTGGATTTGTGTGCAAGTTGCCTCACACCTCAGATAGTATACGCTAGAACATAAGAGATTGCAACTATTTTTCTTTTCATGAAAATTACTTTTGCAAATTTTTCCCAAATTCAGTAAAGACATTGGTTACCAAAGTCACACTTTCTTCTTTTAACAAAGGCGTTAATTTAGTCGCCAAAACCTTTAAATCTGCTTTCATAAAATTATCCGTATCCAGATTTGCAAAAGCATCCACTAATAAAGCTTTCACCGCTTCTTGGTGTTCTGGTTTGGTTTCGCCCAGGATAAAGTTATAAAACTGTTCTTGTTCTTTTTGCATGATGAAAAGCCTCCTTTTTTGATGCTCTCAGTATACCATGTTCCCTTCATTCTCCTAAAAAAGATACTCTCCCTCAGTTTTTAATTGCCTTTTTTATAATCTTTG
>NZ_JBCOJC010000069.1:0-5013 GCF_040925905.1 Enterococcus sp. 2201sp1_2201st1_C11_2201SCRN_220225 | reverse complement strand
CGCCTACCCCTAATAAACCAGGGCCAGTATGCACGACTAAAGCAGGAGAAATTTCACCAAAATATTGTTCCACCGCATTAGGCAACAGTGCCGTCAGCCGTTTCATCATTTCTTGGGCTTCTTCTTTCGCACCGGCATGGGCTACTGCCAAACGATATTTTTGACTCTTACCTGCAAAGTCTTTTACTAACTCTAATGATTTCGCCAGACTCTTTTTACGTCCCCGAGATTTCGCTACGGTGTAATAGACTCCTTCTTCATTACAAGAAATAATTGGATTTAACTTTAAGGCTGTTCCAAAAATCGCCGTAACTAAGCCAATCCGTCCACCCTTTTGTAAATATTCCAACGTGGCTACATTAAAAAATACTTTGTTTTGAAAAACTTCTGCCGCTAATTTTTGGCAAATGGTTTCAAAGTCCAGACCACTTTCTACCAGCTCCACTGCTCGAATTGCTTGCAATCCTGAGGCAATCCCGATATTTTTCGTATCCAAAACAAAAATATCCAAGCCTTCATAGTCTTTTGCCATCATTTGCACCATATTATAAGTCCCAGAAAGTCCACTGGAAATGGTTACGGCAATTACTTTTTCATAACCTGCGGCTTTGATTTCATCAAAGACCGCCACGATACTAGCCCCATCAGGAAGAGAGGTCTTAGGGATTTCTCCGGGCATACGGTCAATAACTTCTTGAGAAGAGATATCTACTTTGTCCGTATACTCTCGGTCGGGATAAATCACCTTTAATGGCAAGGTGTACACGTGATGTGCTTGGCTAAAATCTTGAGGCACATCACTGCCGGAATCAGCTAAAATAGCAATTTTTTCTTTATTCATGTGTTTTCTCCTTGTTTTGCAGATAAGCAATCTCGCATTCGATTACTTTTTCCGCAAGTAATTTATTGGCAAATGATAAGGTAGCTGCTCGTGCGGCTAGAAAGGGAAACTCGATTTTCTCTTGTTCTTCTGGAGGGATTTTTCCTTGGGCCAAATCTCCATTGCGTTTCAAAGCGAGCTCGGTTTCTTCACAAAAGAAGTCATAGGCTCTTTGAATCCCTGCCACTTGCGCTTGAAATAAAATACCTTCTTTAATTTCTGGTATTGTTAATACTTGCTTTAATATTGTAATGGCGAGTAAAAAAGCCACGTGAGTCTTGTCATAACGCTTTTTTTTCGGCGCTGGAATCATGCCTAATTTCACATAGTTGTTAACCATGGCTTTGGTCAATAAATTGTGTTTTTCCGGGGGAATCACCGGAGATAAATAGACGGTCACCAAAGTTAATACTTGATCCATATACAACTCCAGTTCAGGTAATTCTGTCCAACGTGGTAAATGAAAGCTCGCTAATTTAGCTCCCCACGCTTTAATATCCGGATTGAAATCTTCCATTTCTCCACCTTCAAATTTCTATTATCAGTTTATCTAGTTTTCAAAACTACATAGAGTATAGCACAGGGTGAAAAAGAAAAAAAGATGGACTTTCCTTCTTAACTAAGATCAAAAAAAGACCTACTGGCGGGGGACCAGTAGGCAGGAGTAAAAATGAAAAAGTGTTAGGGTTTGTCTTGGAATAAGACAGGTTGTTTGTTGGTACACTGGTACTATACAAAGTAATTGTGAATTTTTTGTGAACTGAGTCTTGGAAGAAATTTTTTTCAAGATGTCTTTAAACTTTTTTTACTTTTTGAATCTTATTCAAAAGAAAAGCTTTTTTCATATTCATTAAAGGTGCATTTCTTTTTAGAAAACAGCATGAAATTTTTTCGCGAATATCCCTTGCATTTTCAAATTTGAAATGCTAACATAATAAAGTACTTTTCGCAAAGGAAAGTTACGGGCTGTTAGCTCAGTTGGTAGAGCAGCTGACTCTTAATCAGCGGGTCGCGGGTTCGAGCCCCTCACAGCCCATTGGGTGCCAAACCCACGCCACCGGTACGTTCTTGGTCTCCTTGGAGATTTCGAAAAGAATGTACGCGGTGGTATTTTTTTGTAATTTTTACATCCAGAGCCCTTGAATCTTCCATTCAAGGGCTCTTTTCTTTAGATGGGAAATTTAAAAAGGTTGAGGCAATAATCACCTCAACCTTTTTAAAGTGGCACTCTTATTCCACCTCACTCAATACTTCATCTAAATTCTTCAAAAAGAACGCTACATCTTCTGCGGTGATTACTAATGGTGGTTGCATAGCTAGGACATTGCGATTCTCACCGTTTTTTCCTACTAAAATGCCTCGATCTTTCATTTTTTCTAGAATTTCATCCACTTGATCCGCAGCGGGGGCTAGTGTGGTACGATTCGTAACCAATTCAGCTCCTACCATCAATCCGATTCCCCGAACATCCCCGATTAAATCATGGCGTTTTTGCAATTCTAAAAGTCCTGCTTGTAATTGTGCTCCTCGCTCTTTGGCATTTTCCAATAAATCTGCTTCTGCCAAGTATTGTAACACTGCCATGCCCGCTGCGGTGGAGACGGGATTGCCCCCTAATGTAGAGGCAGAAGGTCTGGTGAAAGCTGCGGCAATTTCATCGGTGGTGATGTACGCTCCAATGGGAAAGCCATTGCCTAATGCTTTGGCCACTGTCATAATATCCGGCACGACACCGAAGTTTTCCATAGCAAACATTTTACCGGTGCGGCCAAAACCCGTTTGAACTTCATCCGCAATTAACAAAATATTGTGTTTTTCCAATAGAGCTTTGAGCTTTTTGAAGTAGTTAGCTGTTGGCGTAACGATTCCGGCATTGCCTTGAATAGGTTCTACGATCATGGCCGCAATCTTGCCAGAAGTTCGGCGACGAATCAAGCGTTCCACATCGGCAAGACATTCTTCTTCAAAATCTTCTTGGCTTTGATTTGTATCATGACGGCCATCTCGATAAAAGTAAGGATTTTTTGCAAAGTGAATCCCCCCATTCGGCGTGTCCGTAGTGCGCCACATGCCAATCCCAGTTAAACTCATGGTCAGTTGCGTGCGCCCGTGTAACCCAAGATCCAAAGCGATAAATTCATGGGCACCGGTGTATAGTTGCGCCATTAAAAGAGCTCCTTCATTGGCTTCCGTCCCAGAGTTCACAAAGAAAGTTCGTTTCAAATTCCCCGGTGTCACCGTAGCTAATTGTTCAGCCAGATTCACTCCGTTTTCCGTGAGATAAATATTGCAGACGTGCTGTAAGTCTTGGATTTGATTGATTACCGGGTTAATGATGGCTGGGTTGGAGTGACCACAGTTCATCACAGATACGCCGGCATAAAAATCTAAATATTTTTTCCCAGTAGAATCAAAAAGATACTGCATCTCCCCTTTGACTAATTCTGGGGGCTCTTTATAAAAATGATTGATACAAGGAACGAAATATTCCTGTTTTTTGGCAATAACTCCTGCTGGTCCTAAATAACTCATGTCTTTCTCCTTTCTAAGTAGCCGATTAATTAAAAATCAAAGTCTGTAAACTTTGTTCATGCCCGGTAATAGTGGCAAGCTTATCTGCCCATTCCATTCGTTTTTCTAAGCTAGTTGAGGTATCAGACTCATTTAGCGCTTCACGATACAATGCAATCACTTGTTCCAATACGTCGGGACTGTATTCTTTGGCTTCAATTCGCAGTGCATCTAGACCAGTCCTACTTAGTTCTGGTAACAAGACCGCGTAAGAAAAATCTTTTGTCGGCAAGAGATGGTTTTTACCGTATTGATCTACTCGAATCTTCCGCACAAAGCCATTTTCATCGATTAAATCCAAATTATCATTCGTGCTACCTCCGTCAATCCAATCTTTATCCGTTTGGTTTGACATGGCCTTTTTAAAGGAATGCTCCATATACATCAACGTAGGGGCACCTTGCACAATCAACTCTGAGGTAATAGGCATTTGTTTAGGTGTCGTCGCTACAATGGAAACCGGTGCTTCGATAGACAATGTAACGGATTCTAAGCCTTGTTCTTGATAGAATTTGCCACTGAGGTGATTGTAGACATTTAACCCGTAATCGCCTCGCAGTTTCAAATTCAACTTGCCATAACGACGAATTTCCCCAAGATTGGAAACCACTAATCCGGTAATCCCCACCTTTGGCAGTTGCGCTACAAAAGCATCTAATAAACGAAATTGATTTTGATTCACCATTCGTGGTAAGACGTAATATACCGGTGTCTGACTTTGTTTGGCTAAAGCAGCAATTTCTGTAAGCTCTGCTAAAGAAATTGCTGGGTTTGGTGCAAATACTTCACCAGAAAGATAAAGACTGTCTACGCCTGCAAGTAAAGCAGCCTTAGCACTGGCTTTACTATCCACCGTTACCCGCAACTCTAAAGGCTTTGTCTTTTCTTCATTACCAAGCAGTTCTTGGAAATGTTCCACCACTTTTGCCACCCGTCGCTCTTTCATAACCGGCTCTTCTAGGGGTCGTGAGAATACCCGGGGTTCTCGTTTGCCATCTAGGGCGATATTGTTGCGTCCCGGCTTGCCAAAAGCGTAGGCCGTAGACAAGTCCCGTACCCGATTTTCTTCCAGATATTCGACCTTTTTAGCATCCGTTTGGTAGCTGATTGGATCAGCCAAAAAGCGATCAATAGCCTCGCCATATAGATTGATCAAATCGATTAAATAATCTGCCCCACGCATGCGCCCTTCAATCTTATAAGAATTTACTCCTGATAAGATCAATTCAGGAATGTGTTGATACAAAGACATATCTTTTACCGCCATCGGGTAAACGAGTTCATCGTCTTTTTCATTTTGGTAAGCCCAGCGACATGGCTTCATACACAAGCCTCGATTGCCACTTTTGCCAAAGTAAACCCCACTGGCATAACACTGAGCACCATGAGCAATGCACATATCCCCGTGGATAAAGTATTCATATTCCAATTCAGGATAATCTTTCACAAAGTCTTCTACATCAGCCAAACTGGCTTCTCGAGAAATCACACAGCGCGTCACACCTAATTCTGACGCTGCGGCTAACATTTCCCGGTTGTGAACATTGGCCATGATACTCAAG
>NZ_JBCOJC010000068.1:0-5444 GCF_040925905.1 Enterococcus sp. 2201sp1_2201st1_C11_2201SCRN_220225 | reverse complement strand
TGGTAGAAGATGCCCAAGGTTCCAAAGCTCCAATTCAACAAATCGCTGATAAGATTTCAGGGATTTTTGTACCGGCGGTTTTAATTGCTGCGGCAGTTACGCTGCTTATTACGGGATTTGTTACCGGAGATTGGCAGACGGCAGTAATTCACAGTGTGGCGGTCTTGGTGATTGCCTGTCCTTGTGCGTTGGGTCTAGCTACGCCCACTGCCATTATGGTAGGAACTGGCTTAGGCGCAAAAAACGGTATTTTGATTAAAGGTGGTCAAGCGCTAGAAACAGCTTCTCACATCACCAGCATCATTTTAGACAAAACTGGTACGATTACTGCGGGTAAACCCCAAGTAACCGATCTTTCCTTAAAAGAAGAGCGACTTTTAGATGTGATTGTGAGCCTAGAAAATCAATCTGAGCATCCTTTAGCCCAAGCTATTTTGAATTATGGAAAAGAACAGGGAGCACAAACGTTACCTGTTAGTGAGTTTGCTGCCATTCCCGGTTTTGGGATTACTGGGGTGATTGCTGGGATTACCTACCGCCTGGGAACCAAAGACTATGTGGCAGAACGAGAGAATTTAGAAAGCTACTCATCAGTTTTAGATAGCTGGAGTGCTGCTGGGAAAACGTTGATGATTTTAGCAGATGAACGGGAGATTTTAGGGGCTATCGCCGTGGCAGATACCATTAAAGAAACCTCGAAAAAGGCTATTTGTGACCTGCAAACTCAAGGGATTAAAGTCTTTATGCTGACTGGCGATAACCAAAAAGCTGCCAACCACATTGCCAAACAAGTGGGGATTCCTGAAGAAAATGTCTTTGCAGAAGTTTTGCCAGAAGACAAATCTGCAAAAGTTCAATACTTGCAAGAAAAAGGCGAAATTGTGGGCATGGTAGGTGATGGGATAAACGATGCACCGGCCTTGGCTCTAGCAGATATCGGCATTGCCATGGGCAGTGGCACGGATATCGCGATGGAAACCGCTGATGTCACCTTAATTCACAGTGACTTAACCTATGTGGATAAGATGATTCAACTATCCCAAGCAACAATTCGTAAAATCAAACAAAATCTTTTCTGGGCTTTTGTTTATAACACCATTGGCATTCCCTTTGCGGCATTAGGCTTTTTGAATCCAATTGTCGCTGGCGGGGCCATGGCCTTTAGTTCAGTAAGTGTGCTGTTAAATTCTTTAAGTTTGAATCGTAAAAAGTTCTAACCTTGAAAAATCATTTTGCTCGGGAATTCGGCAAAATGATTTTTTCTTTTGAAACTGATAGGATGAAAGTAAGGATTGAAATAACTGCAAAGGAGCGGAAGAATATGAAGTCCAATCACGAAAAATATCATGAACAGATGGATCACGATATGAGTAAGATGAATCACGAGCAAATGAATCATGATATGAGTAAGATGAATCACGAGCATATGGAGCATGATATGAGCAAGATGGATCACGAGCATATGGAGCATGATATGAGCAAGATGAATCACAGCCATATGAACCACGATATGAGTGGCATGGATCATTCCATGCATATGGGCAACTTTAAGCAAAAATTTTGGCTATCATTGATTTTGGCGATTCCGATTATTCTCTTTTCGCCTATGATGGGGATGGAATTACCTTTTCAAATTAGTTTTCCGGGTTCTGATTGGCTAGTTTTAGTTTTGGCAACCCTGCTCTTTTTCTACGGGGGGCAACCCTTTCTAGCAGGAGCGAAGATGGAATTAAAAGACAAGAGTCCGGCGATGATGACCTTAATTGCGATGGGGATAACAGTGGCGTATGTCTACAGTCTTTATTCTTTTGTGGCGAATCATTTCTTCCATGCCCACGTGATGGATTTTTTCTGGGAACTAGCAACTTTGATCGTCATCATGCTTTTAGGACATTGGATTGAAATGAATGCTGTCTCCAATGCTGGTAATGCATTGCAAAAATTAGCTGAGCTTTTACCGGATACCGTGACTCGTCTAACGGATTCTGGAGAAGAAAAAGTTTCCTTACAAGAAGTCAAAGAGGGAGAACGCCTATTAGTACGTGCTGGGGATAAGATGCCTACGGATGGTATCATTGAAAAAGGTCAGACCATAGTAGACGAATCTGCTGTAACGGGAGAATCACGAGGGGTTAAAAAAGATGTCGGTGACAAAGTAATCGGCGGTTCGGTCAATGGCAATGGTACAATCACTATAAAGGTTACCGGCACAGGAGCAAGCGGTTATTTAGCGAAAGTTATGGAAATGGTGCGCCAAGCCCAAGCTCAAAAGTCCAAACTGGAAAATTTAGCCGATAAAGTGGCGAAATGGCTGTTTTATATTGCATTGATTGCCGGAATATTGGCTTTTGTGATTTGGTTGTTTGTAGCTGATTTGTCCACAGCTTTAAATCGGATGGTAACGGTCTTTGTCATCGCGTGTCCCCATGCACTGGGATTAGCGATTCCTTTAATCGTCGCCCGTTCAACCTCTATTGCCGCTAAAGAAGGTCTGTTGCTAAAAAATCGTAATGCCTTGGAAAATGCTACGGAAATTCAACAAGTGCTATTGGATAAAACCGGTACCTTAACTGCCGGAACTTTTGCGGTGACAGGTTTTGTGAATTTTTCTAATGAAAAAAGTGATTCACAAGTCTTAGGTCTAATTGGTGCTTTAGAAGCTTCAGCTAATCATCCGATTGCTACTGGGATTATGAACTATTTAAAAGAACAAGCAATCACAGTCTTAAAAGCTGAAAATGTAGAAAATATTTCCGGTGTGGGACTTGCAGGTGTTGTGGATGGTCAAAAATTAGCAATTGTCAATGAAGCAGAATTACAACGACGAGACATTTCCGTTCCTAGTGAAGTCAATTATACCTATGAAGAACAAGGTAATACCATTAGCTATTTACTTGTGGAAGATCAATTAATGGCACTGATTGCCTTAGGAGATCAGGTCAAACCAGAAGCCAAAAGCTTTATTCAAGCCTTAAAAGAGCGTGGCATTGAACCTGTAATGCTTACAGGAGATAACGAGCACGCGGCAGCCAGCGTGGCAAAATATTTGGGCTTGGACAGTTATTATGCGCAACTCTTACCAGAAGATAAAGAGGCGATTGTCTCTCAGCTGACGAAAGATGGGAAAAAAGTAGCCATGGTGGGAGATGGAATTAATGATGCACCAAGTTTGGCCCGGGCTACTGTGGGCATTGCCATTGGTGCAGGAACCGATGTAGCCATTGATTCTGCCGATGTGGTGTTGACAAATTCCAACCCGGAAGATATTTTACGCTTCTTGGATTTAGCGAAAGAAACTCGGAAAAAGATGGTTCAAAATCTTTGGTGGGGAGCGGGCTACAATATTTTCGCCATTCCGCTGGCAGCGGGGATCTTAGCACCAATTGGCATTATTTTGAACCCAGCAGTCGGCGCCATTTTAATGTCGCTAAGTACAGTGATTGTGGCGTTAAATGCCATGACTTTAAAAATTAGAAAATAATTCTTCGTAAAAGCCCCAGTTTTTTTAGCTAGGGGCTTTTTTTCGGGAAGTTTATGGTGTAAAGAAGGGTTTGTGTTATAATGTGTTCGTTACGAAAAGGCAGATTGCCTAGAGTTGTTTGATTATCAAGATTGCTGGTTTTTAATAGTCAGCCAGTATTTATATAGGAATAACTAGGAGTGAAAAGATGGAATTAAAAAAGTTGGAAGTCCCAACCACCTCAATTACTGAAGTCAAAAAATCCCCTATGGATGTCTTTGAACAGGCACGCCAAGCGGGAACTGGGGTCTATGTTTTTAACCGGGAAAAAGTTGCGGGCATCATGTTGACTCAAGAACAATATGAAAATCTCTTACAAGAATTACACAATCGCACAACTGTTCCAGAAGAAACGGTAGAAAGTGTGGCAGGTTTGGATGATTTTCTAAGCGTGATGAGAGAAGCTTTGATTACCGGAACCACTGTTTCTGCAAAAAACTTAGACGAACGCATGGTAGCACTAGGCTTTATCACCCGGAAAACCGGCTTTGGTGGTGTTGTGGAGATGGTCAATGAATTGAAACAAACGGGGAAAATCGTTTACCAATTGCGAAAAAAACACGAAGGAAAAAACGTTGTTGCGGAAATGATTGGCGAACAAGACAATCAAGCAGCGATGTTTGATAAAGTGATTATTAAAAAGATTCATTTGAAAGAAGTTTAAAAGCTCTAAAAATTACTATGGCAATTCTCACCTATGAGCTTCTCACCTTTTAGAACGTTAAGAGCTTTGTTGAAAGCTACAGGTGATAGTAATCTGTAATTGAGTCTTTAAGAAAGTAAAGCGCTAGGATTTTCTATGTTTTAATAGGAAATCCTAGCGCTTATTTTGCAGATTATAATGATTACTTTGCTGAGATGAATGTCCTAAAATCAATTGTTGCTAGTTAAGAATGAGTTTTCTTTTGGAGTTTTTCTTTTTTGGGAAAAAGGCGAATCTTTAAGACAGTGGCCCAAAAGATACCGAAGAGCTGAGGGATGATATACAGGATGGACAGGCCCAACACAAGCCAAGCTGGATTAAATGGCTGGTAGAAAAAGCGCCACTCCGGATGCTTGAATTGGAGGTAGAATGACAAAATCGTGCTTAGAATATTGCCTAAAAACCAGAGAGGCAGTTGATTGCTCGCTTTAAAATAAAAACCTAGCGTAATCGTTAGCACTAGGGAAATTAAAAAGCCAATGACGGACTGAAAATAGACATCGAGTAACAAAGACAAATAGACAAAAGGAATGGAAAATAACGCCAAAGGTAAAAATTTTAGTTTGTTGCTCATATTGCACCTCCTGATGCGTTGTTATTCAATTACATTTTACGACCATTTATTAAAAGTACAATGCTTTTGGAAGAAAACTTGGAAAAGATGAGTTGTTTTTTAGTTTGCTCACTCTAAAATGCTATTTAATCACTGCTTAAAAAGGAATAACTTAATCAAATAGTTCTTTTTTCTTTAAAATCAGAGGTGAGTGGAACTGGGCAATAAAAATATCTATGTTTTTTTATCTGTTTGTTGATTCGCTTGTGGACAATGGATTTCAAATATTGAATAACGAAATTCGGATAAAGTTTATTTTATTCAATAACTTTCGATAATTATTTATCAAAAAAAATAGACAAGAATTTAATTTTTGAAAAAACTTTTTAGTAGCTGTATCCTATTTTTAAGTTGTGGTAGGATTGAGAACAAAGGGGTTGATAAAATGAATCCATTAACAAATCGATTCAATAAACAAGTAGAAAAAATCGCCGTTTCCTTGATTCGGCAATTTGATGAACGGGTCTCAGGAATTGATGATATTTTGAAATTAACCTTGGGAGAACCGGATTTTAACACGCCAGAACACATTAAAGAAGCTGGTGAAAAAGCGATTCAAAATAATTTTAGTCATTATAGTGGCATGGCAGGTTTACCTGATGTGCGCC
>NZ_JBCOJC010000067.1:0-6669 GCF_040925905.1 Enterococcus sp. 2201sp1_2201st1_C11_2201SCRN_220225 | reverse complement strand
CAATAGTAGAGCCGCAGCAGCCAAGCCCCAAGTTTTCACGATTTCAGAAATTTTGAAGATCTTTTCAGATTCTAAACCACCGTAATCAGCTTTGTAAACATTTTCCAAGTCCCCAGCTTCTTTAGCCACAGCCTTGGTCTTTTTCGGGTCATTGGTGCTGACTACAAAAACGTCGTACAAAGGATTGCTATCTTCATCAAAGAGATCCCATTTCGGTCCCATAGATTTCTTGATTTTTTCCAATTCGGCATCGGCACTGGAGAATTTCACTGCTTTGACTTCATCCAAGTCTTCTAATTCTTTTTCCAGCGCATCGATTTCCGGTTGTTTTGTGCCGTACTCGATAAAGACTGAAACGTCCACATTGCTTTCAATGTCTTCTGCTAGTTTGGTAGCGTTAATGATGACCGCCATAAAAATTCCTACTAAAGACAATGTGATGGTTACCGCACTGATGGAAGCAACAGTCATCCAGCCGTTACGTTTTAAGCTTTTAATACTTTCCAATAAATGACGGAAAAAAGTTCTAATCATCGTATCCGTATTCCCCTTCCGCTTGGTCGCGAATAATTCGACCATTTTCAATGGCGACTACTCGATGACGGATTGTATTCACAATCGTGGAATTATGGGTTGCCATCACCACAGTTGTTCCTTGGGCATTGATACGATCCAAAAGTTTCATAATTTCCCAAGAGTTTTCCGGATCCAAGTTCCCCGTTGGTTCATCGGCAATCATCACTTTTGGTGTGTTGACAATGGCCCGGGCAATGGAAACCCGTTGTTGTTCCCCACCGGATAATTCACTAGGAAAAACCCGCACTTTGTGTTTTAAACCCACTAAGTCTAATACTTCCATGACCCGTTTTTTAATTTCTCTCGGTTTACGGCCGATAACTTGCATGGCATAGGCTACATTTTCGTAGACCGTCTTTTTAGGCAATAACTTATAATCCTGAAAGACTACGCCGATTTCCCGACGCAACAGAGGAACTTCTTTATTTTTGATCTTAAGCAGGTCATAGCCCGCTACATTCAAGGTGCCTTTTGTAGCTTTTTCTTCCCGATACATCAACTTGATAAAGGTGGATTTCCCGGCACCAGAAGGCCCGACCACATATACAAACTCACCTTGATCGATGTTGATCGTGATATTACGGATGGCAGTCGTACCATTAGAGTACTTCTTCATTACATCCTTCATTTCAATCATGGCTATCTCTCCATCTTACTAGTTTTCAATACTCACGTAGTATAGCATATGAATATTTCAGCTTGCTTTCAATAAGTTACATTTACATTTCATTTCACAATGTTTTTACTCACGATTCAATTTCAACTTCAAATAAGCGTCAATAAAACCGTCCAAATCCCCATCCATCACCGCTTGTACATTACCCGTTTCATGATTGGTACGATGATCTTTGACCATTGAATAAGGATGGAAAACATAAGAACGAATCTGAGAACCCCAGCCAATTTCCAACTGTTCTCCCCGTAAAGCGGCGGCTTCTTGTTCTTGTTTTTCCAACTCCAATTGATAGAGTTTGGCTTTCAACATACCCATAGCTGTATCCCGGTTTTGGAATTGGGAACGTTGGGCTTGACTGGAAACCACAATTCCCGTAGGTTCGTGGGTAATCCGTACCGCAGAAGAAGTTTTGTTAATATGTTGTCCCCCAGCGCCACTAGCTCTAAACACGTCCACTCGAATATCATCAGGATTGACTTCGATATCAATATTGCCATCTAACTCAGGCATCACATCTACAGAGCAAAATGAAGTATGACGACGTTTGGCTGAATCAAAAGGGGAAATCCGCACGAGACGATGCACGCCCTTTTCAGACTTCAAATAGCCATAAGCATTGTAGCCTTTAATCAATAAAGTCACACTTTTAATTCCTGCTTCATCGCCAGCTTGATAATCCAATGTTTCCACTTGGTAACCGTGTTGTTCGGCCCAACGAGTATACATGCGTAAAAGCATACTGCCCCAGTCTTGAGATTCGGTCCCGCCAGCACCTGGATGCAGCTCTAAAATGGCATTGTTATGATCGTAGGGCTCATCTAGTAACATTGCCAGCTCATAAGTCTGCATTTTTTCAGATAGCCCTTGAAGACGTTCCACTAATTCTGCTTCTAATTCTTCATCGGGTTCTTCGGCTACCATTTCACACATCATATCCAATTCTTCCACTTCACCGGCTAAAGCTTGAAAAGAATCATAAGCGGCTTTATTGGCATTGTTTTCGTTGATGACTGCTTGGGCTGCTTCGCCATCATCCCAAAATCCCGGTTCTGCCATTTTGTGCTCGGCTTCGGCAATGTCTTCTTCCAGTTGATCTAAGTCAAAGAGACCCCCTGAAGCTGGTGATTTTGGTTTGCATTTCTGCTAAAGTATTACGAATTTCTGCTAATTCCATCAAAATCGCTCCTTTTTATTTATACATTTCATCAAAAGAAGGTGGAGACATCTGTCTCCACCTCGTCGATATCCTAGAATATTGTGCCAGTTTTTTAGCGGTTTGTCAAAATTAGACTTTTCCTTTGCCGTGACAGTTTTTGTATTTCTTGCCACTACCACATGGGCAAGGATCATTCCGACCAACTTTTTCTACGTGAACGGGCTGTTGTGGTTTAGCCTGATTGGCTTCTTGCTCAGGCGTTTGCTCTGGTTGTCCTTGGGCTACTTGTTCTCGTTGAACATTTTGACGAATCTCTGCTTTCATGAACAAACGAGTTGCTTCATATTCAACCGAACCAATCATGTCTTCAAACATGTTGTAGCCTTCTGTTTGGTATTCTACCAATGGATTATTTTGACCATATGCTCGTAAACCAATGGATTGACGTAATTGATCCATGGCGTCGATATGGTCAGTCCACTTGGAGTCCACCACTCGTAAGATAACCACTTTTTCAAATTCTAAAAGCTGTTCTGGACTGTTTAATTGTTCTGCTTTTTGTTGGAAAACTTCTTCGGCACGACTGTAGAGATAATCTTTGATTTCTTGAGCTTCTTTGCCTTCAAGGTCAGCTAGGGAAATGGTATCTTCATGAACCAAAACATTCCCTGCAAAATCCACGATGCCTTCTAAATTCCACTGACTCTTTTCTAATACCGTATGGGCGTCTACAATGCGACTGATGGTACGTTTCACCATGTTCATCATGGTTTTTGAAAGGTCTTTATCTTCCATGATTACAGCTTGTCGCTGACCATACATGACTTCCCGTTGTTCCCGCATCACGTCGTCATACTGCAAGACGTTTTTCCGGGTATCGTAGTTATTTCCTTCCACTCGTTTTTGAGCAGTTTCCACTTGACGAGTAATCATTTTCGATTGAATTACTTGGTCTTCTTCTGCCACATTTAACCGTTCCATGAAAGCTTTAATCCGATCAGAACCAAAACGCTTCATCAAATCATCTTCTAAAGAGAGGTAGAATTGAGATACACCTGGATCTCCTTGACGACCAGAACGTCCCCGCAACTGATTATCAATCCGGCGAGATTCATGGCGTTCGGTACCAATAACCGCTAAGCCGCCAAGTTCTGCCACACCAAGTCCTAGTTTAATATCCGTACCCCGACCAGCCATGTTGGTGGCGATGGTAACAGCGCCTTTTTGCCCGGCATTTAAAATGATTTCAGCTTCTTTAAAGTGATTTTTTGCATTTAGGACTTCGTGAGGTACTTGTTCTTTATCCAATAAATTAGACAAGAGCTCGGAAGTTTCCACTGCTACAGTCCCGACTAAGATTGGCTGACCTTTGCGATGGCGGTCTTTAATATCTTGAACTACTGCTTTAAATTTGCTATCCAAACTTGGATACAATAAGTCTGCCCGATCATCCCGGATAATTGGCCGATTGGTTGGAATTTGGATAACTTGCATATTGTAAATTTCCCGGAATTCTTCTTCTTCGGTTTTGGCTGTCCCGGTCATCCCGGCTAGTTTTTTATACATCCGGAAGTAGTTCTGGAAGGTGATTGTCGCCATGGTCTTTGTTTCATCTTCAATTTCCACGCCTTCTTTGGCTTCAATGGCTTGATGCAAGCCATCAGAATAACGACGTCCATCCATAATCCGCCCAGTAAACTGATCCACGATTAAGACTTTGCCCTCTTGAACCACATAGTCAATGTCTCGCAACATGATGTAGTTCGCCCGCAAAGCTTGATCCATATGGTGGGTCAATGGGGTGTTTTCAATATCGTATAAGTTTTCTAAGTTAAACGTTTCTTCCGCTTTTTCAATCCCTGACTCAGTTAAGCCAATGGTCTTAGATTGAATGTCGATTTTGTAATCTTCCTCTTCTTGTAGCCGTTTCACAAAGTTATCTGTACGGGTGTACAATGCTGTGGATTTTTCCGCTTGACCCGAGATGATTAACGGTGTCCGGGCTTCATCAATTAAGATGGAATCCACTTCATCCACTAAGGCAAAGTTCAATGGCCGTTGTACCATTTGATTGCGGTAAACCACCATATTGTCTCGTAAATAGTCAAATCCAAGTTCGTTATTGGTGTTGTAGGTAATATCACAAGCATACGCTGCTCGTTTTTCTTCAGCGGACATAGAATTTAAATTCAAGCCGACCGTTAGCCCTAGGAAATTATACAATTCTCCCATTTCTGAAGAGTCCCGAGTTGCTAAATATTCATTGACGGTAACTACGTGTACCCCTTCGCCGCTTAATGCGTTTAAGTAAACAGGCATGGTTGCCGTTAAGGTTTTCCCTTCACCAGTTCGCATTTCAGAGATATTGCCATCATGTAAGACAATCCCCCCCATGATTTGCACATGGTATGGGTACAAGCCTAAGACCCGACGAGCACCTTCTCGTACAACTGCAAAGGCTTCTGGCAAAATATCATCCAGAGTTTTGCCATTTTTCAGCAATTCCCGGAATTCCACCGATTTATTCCGCAGTTGTTCATCAGATAAAGCTTCCATAGCAGAAGCATAACTTTCCACTTGATTTGCGATTGCATCCAATCGCTTTAATTCTTTTTTATCATTTTCAATGATTTTACGTAAAAAATTGGCCATTTATAGATGACTCTCCTTTAAATCAAATTGTTTCAAAGTAAAAACTCTCCAATCTATTCTATCATTACTTGTCGCCAAAGGAAATAGTTAGCATAACCTTAGAACTAGAAATTAAAAAAACAGATGGACATTGTCTCTCCTCAAAAACAAGTCATACAAAAAAAGCGGAGGACTAGGCCTCCGCTCTTCAATCAGTTCAATCAGTCAGTTTCAATCAAACCATATTTGCCATCTTTACGACGATATACAATGCTGGTGCCATTGGTTTCAGCATCTTCAAAGATAAAGAAGTTGTGACCTAACATGTTCATCTGTAAAACAGCTTCTTCACTGTCCATTGGTTTTAGTGACAGACGTTTGGTCCGTACAATATCCAAATCAGTGCCGTTTTCTTCTTCACCGGCTTCTACGTTAAACAACACCCCTGCATCTGAATCAGGTAAAGCTGTTTCCCGAGATTTACGGTTAATTTTTGTTTTGAACTTGCGAATTTGGCGTTCCAATTTATCCACGACCAAATCGATACTTGCATAAAGATCTGGAGAAGTTTCTTCTGCCCGTAATACTAGGTAAGGCAATGGAATCGTTACTTCAACTTTCGCTGTTTTTTCAGTATACACTTTTAAATTCACATGTGCTGTTGCTTCCGGTACATCGGAAAAGTAACGTTCTAATTTACCGACTTTCTTCTCCACGTAATCACGAATTGCTTCCGTAACCTCTATATTTTCTCCCCGTACATTGTATCTGAACATAGCAATTGCCCCTTTCGTCTACCACTAAAGAAAGAACAAGGACCACTCTCGCTCTCTCTTCTTACCTTTATTATAGCGAACTCTAACCTTTTTGCAAACTGAAACGCTAACAATTTCAGCAGATTCTCAGCTTTTTAGCGAGCCAGGGAAAAGGTTCGCAACAATCCCGGCTTTGCCCTTAAGATTACTTCAGCGGCATGAAACATCGTACGCCCCGTGGTATACACATCATCCACTAATAGTATCTTTTTTCCATGAATGACTTCAGGAGAACCATTTAATACATAAGGCTGAGTCAAAGCTAAGCGTTCTGCTCTTTTCTTTTTAGATTGAGGGACATCTGTTTTTAAACGAACTAACAATTCTTGATAAGCTAGCCCAGCACCTTTTAAAAAGCCACTGGTTTGGTTAAAGCCCCGTTGATTCAAACGCTCTGGACTCAAGGGCAAAGGGCACAGTATAAAATCAGAATATGGTTTTAAAGCATGAGCAACTTCTTGGCAAAAAGTATAGCGTAATCGATAATCTCCCATAAATTTATAATCCGTTAACCACTGGGCAAAATGTTCTTCATAGGCAAATAAAGCCTGATGGCAAAAGTCATAACGGGGATATTCTGCCTGCCAATTTTGACAATCTTCGCATACCCCCGTTGTCTCTTGTCGCATGCAGCCTAGACAGCTATTCTCTTTTCTTAAGGGCACAAACAGCGCTTTACATCTTGTACATAGTTCACCTTTTGGAATCTGCCAAGGGAGTAGCAATTCTTTTATGGACAAGTTACGAATGATTTTCTTTTGGCAATAGCTACAAATCATTTGTTTTGCCTCCTTGTTGGTTCAACACTTTAATTT
>NZ_JBCOJC010000066.1:0-6817 GCF_040925905.1 Enterococcus sp. 2201sp1_2201st1_C11_2201SCRN_220225 | reverse complement strand
CTATACGCCGCTAAGTTTGGCATAGGGAGTGGAAATTGGAAGTGATTAATTACGTCGGCTTCTCGATAGCCGCCTAGTGTGGAATCTACTGTGAGAATAATTGCTTTTGCTCCAGCAGCCACGGCTTTTTTGATGATAAATTCATTGAAGCCATCATCTTTACTCATATAAAGTTGGAAAAATTGAGGGGCGCCAGGAGCCGCCTCAGCCGCGGCTTCAATGGTGGTATTGGCATAGGTGCTAATGGAGAAAATCGATCCCGCTGCGGCTACTCCCTTGGCAGTATCCAACTCGCCTTTTTCATGGGCCAAACCTTGAGCTGCAGAAGGTGCTTCGATAATTGGTGTCTTCAAGTCAATATCCCACAGCTTTGTAGAAAGATCTGCAGCAGAGATGCCTTGCAACACTCGCGGTGTAATTTGACGTTTGTTAAAAGCAGCTGTGTTTTCTTTCATCGTCCATTCTGTTTCCGCCCCGCCGCGAATGTAGCCAAATGCGCCAGTGTCCATCTGAGCTTGAACTTTCGCTTCTAATCCTGCAATATTCACGATTTCGATTGCTTTTTCTTCATTACTTGTTTGATAAGTCATGTAAAACGCTCCTTTAATCCGTATGAATTTTACTAACTTATTGTAAGCCTGCCTTTGCAAAAAAACAAAGAATCTGTCTTGAGGGTTTTGTGAATGTGCTATAATTTTGTTATTAAATAGAAGCAAGGTAAAATGGAAAATCACTTGGGAGACAAATTGGCTTGGACGCTGTATCGTTTATAGGAGTTTATTTCAGATTGGATGTGTTTTTAGGCGAATTTTTTTTAGTTGAACTAGGGATTTTAATCTTTGTCCTGTTAGGGGCTGTTTGAATTTTTTATTAAAGTAGTTTAGTGGGGGAGGAAATAAGATGAAGCATTATTTGAAGGTGTTTTTAGTGGAGTTTGCAGTAGGAATGGGCGTACTGGTATTGGCTTTGCAGCTATATCCGAATCTTTTTGAGAAAGGCAATTTTTTCTTGCTTGTACTTGCGCTAGTACTTGCTTGTGGGCTGGGTACTGTGGGGCAAAAGTTGTTTGTGAGAGATGGAAAGGCATGAAGACTTTCTTTACGGCACAGTGGAGTTGGCTAGTTTTTTTGCAGAAAGAAAGCGGGAGGACAAATTGAATAAAACTAGTAGTAAGGTTTATATTCGATTAAGCGAAAATCTTTTTCGATGTAAGAAATATGATTTGAATTTTCAAATTACCAAAACGTTAATTGAACGAATTCAGGAATTTCCTGATATTTATATAGAGGAAATTGCGTATGCAGCAAAGACAACCCCAGCATCAATAACTAAGTTTTGTAAAAAGATTGGCTATCAAAGTTTCAAAGAGATGCGGACTGATTTAGACGTATACAGTAATGAATTGATGATGGATCAGTTTGAGGGCAACAAAAATAAAGAAGATTTTTTGGAAAATGTTTTAAATAAAGAGTATCAAATCAATCAACTCATCTTTGAGACCTTAGATGCAGATCAAACCCGACGCATTGCAAAGTCCATCAAGGAAAAATCCAAAATCGCCATATTCGGGAATAACTATTCTTTTACCGGAGTGAATTTTTTTAGAGAACTTCTCAGTCAAGAAGGTTATTTGGTAATGGAGTTGAATCGTTCCGCAGAGAGGCAACTGATTGAAAGTGTTCTTCAGGAATGCGATGCAGTTTTTATTATTTCATTAACTGGGGATTGGGTGCTAGAAAATAAGGAACTATTTATCAATCAGTCAATGCCCAATTACTTGTTGACTCAAAGAAAGGCAGAGGATTTTGGCAATCTATTCGATGAAATAATAACGTTCGATACTTTCGATTTTTTACTTTTATCAAATTATTATTCCCAAAAAATCATTCACCTGTGGACTATTTATTTTGTTATGTTTCTTAAAAATTAATTGGATTTCAAGAGCTATTTTCCATTTTTGGAAAATGGCTCTTGTTGTTTTTACTGCTCTTGAATGAGTATACTTTTTATAGAGACAAACACAGCAATTATAAATTAAGTAACGGAGGATGAAAAAAATGGATAACGTAATGAACTTTGTTGAAAACAAGCTGATGCCCCCGATGTTGAAACTTTCAAATCAGCGCCATTTAAACGCTGTAAGGGATGGTTTGATTGCGACAATTCCAATTACCGTCATTGGTTCTATGTTTCTTTTGATACCGTATATTCCTTGGCCACAAAGTTATGTTGAGTTTATGGGGAATAATCCTGATTTAGTATCAAAATTAATTTTACCTTTCAATATGAGTATGGGTCTTTTGTCTGTTTATGCAACTTTTGGCATTGGAGCTCGCTTGGCTAAAAGTTATAAGATGGATAGTTTAACCGGCGGTGTGGCAGCTTTGTTTACCTTTATGACAACGTTGAGTTTTACTACACTGGAGCAAGGAACATTCCTTTCCACCAAGTATCTTGGGGGAGAAGGTATGTTTAGCGGTATTATCACTGCTATCTTGGCAGTAGAGGTGATGCGTTTATGTAAGAAACATCGTATCGGAATTCGCTTGCCTGAACAGGTACCAACCAACGTTAGTAGTAGTTTTGAAGTTATCATTCCCGTTTTCTTTTCAATGACAATTGTTTGGATTATCGTACATTTAATTGGGTTTGACTTAAATGCTTTGATTTCAGATTTAGTAACACCTCTTTTAAGCGTTTCCTCTAATTCAATTGCTGCTCCGTTAATTTATGTGGGATTGACTTGCGTGATGTGGTTGTTTGGGATTCATCCACAAATTTTAGCAACGGTAATGCTTCCAATCTGGTTGGTTAATTCAGAGGCGAATATGGCAGCAGCACAAGCGGGTCAAGCGGTTACCAATATTGGGGTGCAACCTTTTATTTTCACGTTCTTATGGATTGGCGGCGGGGGTGGTACGTTAGCACTTTGCTTGCTGATGTGTTTCTCGAAGTCGAAATTCTTGAAAAAATTAGGACGTCTAAGCATCATTCCCGGATTTTTTAACATTAATGAACCATTACTTTTTGGTCTACCGATTGTTTTAAATCCTGCATTAGCGATTCCTTTTGCAATAGCGCCACTTGTAAACACCTTTATCACTTATTTTGCTTTTACTAGTGGGATTGTTCCAGGAATGGCCTATCCTTTAGCAGCAGTATGGACTGTACCTAGCGTTTTTGCAGCTGTTATTGCGACTGCAAGTATTCGGGGAGCGGTATTGGTAGTAGTGAACTTCTTTGTTTACTTGGGAATTTATTACCCATTTTTTAAAGCCTATGAGAGAAAGCTAGTTACTCAAGAAGGCGAAGAATCAAAAAATGAGATTGATCTTACACAGGCAGTTATTGAAGAATAAGGATAGGAGAAAAATTATGAGAATGAATCCAAAAGTATTTCCTAAAGACTTTTTTTGGGGCGGTGCTGTTGCCGCAAATCAATTAGAAGGTGCCTATTTAGAAGACGGAAAGGGCTTAAGTGTAGCTGACATTAATCGTTTCCGTGATGACATTGATATTAAGAAAAAAAGCAATAAAGAAATCTCAACCCAAGATATCGAATTTGCTATTCAAGATAAGGAGGGACGTTATCCGAAAAGAGATGGAATTGATTTTTATCATACTTATCGAGAAGATTTAAAGCTGCTATCTGAAACAGGGATGAATTCTTTTAGAACTTCTATTAGTTGGGCTAGAATTTTTCCTAAAGGGGATGAATTGGAACCTAACGAGGAAGGACTACAGTTTTATGATGATCTTTTTGATTGTATGCTTGAAAATGGTATGGAGCCGTTAGTCACATTGTCTCACTATGAAATGCCTCTCCATTTGACCACTGAATACAATGGTTGGGTTAATCGAAAATTAATTGACTATTTTACTCATTTTGCTCAAGTTGTATTTAATCGCTATCAGCATAAAGTGAAGTACTGGATTTTAGTCAATCAAATGAATCTAATTAGCCATGAATCCTTTAACCACTTGGGCATTCCGGAAGATCGAGTAGAGAATTTGCAAGAAGCTAAATATCAAGGGGTTCACAATGAATTAGTTGCATGTGCCCGCTCGATAAAAATTGGCAAGGAAATCAATCCAGATTTTCAAATTGGGATGATGTCTTACTATGGTAATGTCTATCCAGCAACATGCAAACCTGAAGATGTGTTAGCAGCATTGCAAAACAATCAAATGGAATATTTTTACTCAGATATCTTAGCTCGAGGAACATATCCAGGATACGCTTATCGTTTCTTTGAAGAACAAGGGCTAAATATCGAGTTTGGTCCAAATGATTTGGAAGATTTCAAGCATACTGTAGATTTTGTTTCTTTTTCCTACTACTATACGCGGATTATTAACTCGGAGAATCTGGGAGAAGCAGATGTGGCTAGTCCAAATCCCTATTTGCCGGTAAGTGATTGGGGCTGGGCAGTAGACCCAATTGGCCTACGAATTGCATTGAATGAGTATTATGATCGATACCAATTACCGCTGATGATTACTGAGAATGGCATGGGCTTTTATGAAACATTAGGCGATAATGGTACCATTTATGATGATTATCGGATGGAATTTTTGAAAGCCCATATTGAGCAAATGCAATTAGCTCTGTGGGATGGAGTGGATTTGATTGGCTATTATCCATGGGGACCGATTGATTTAATCAGTTGCTCTTCTTCTGAAATGAGTAAACGTTATGGTTTTATCTATGTTGACCTGGATGATTATGGCAAAGGTACTGGGAAACGTTATAAAAAAGCAAGCTTCGATTGGTATAAACAAGTGATTTCCTCCAATGGTACAAATTTAAATATTCCAGTCTTAGTAAGAGAAAACTAGTTGAATCTAAAAGTCGTTGGGAAAGTCACAGCGGCTTTTAGATTTTTTTACTGCCTTCCATTCTTTAGAGAAAACAAAAAAAACAAACGAGACAGACCACCAGATAGTCTGTCTCGTTTGCTTTTTACTTTAAATGAGAACGTCACCCAATAATAATCTGCTCAGTAGGGTATTCATAACCCAAATCCTGAGTTTCTTTTGGTACAAACAGTAATAACGTATAGAGCATGCCGATTCGGCCGATAAACATCAACGCTGCGATCACTCCTTGCCCTACTGGTGAGAGGCTAGCGGTGATTCCTAAAGACAATCCGGTAGTCCCAAAAGCAGAACAGACTTCCACAATAATGGCAATCAGTGGTTCTTTTTCGGTGGCGGTGAGAAAGACAATGCAGAAAAAGCACATGCTCATGGAAAGCATAAAGACCACTACGGATTTACGCACATCCGCGTCAGAAATCCGGCGACCGAAAATGTTAATATTGCCTTCCCCTTTTAAGAAGGAATAGAGGTAGAGGCCGATGATGGCCAAAGTAGTAGTCCGAATGCCGCCCCCCACTGAACTAGGGGAGCAGCCGATAAACATCAATAAAGAAAAGATAATCAATGTGGTAATTTGGAAATCATTTAAGTCGTGAATTTGCAATCCTGCATTTCTGGTGGTCATGGAATAAAACGCGCTGTTCATCCAAGCGCCAAAATCAGTAAGATTACTGAAAAGGTGGTCTTTTTCTAAGAGCCAAATAATGACCGTGCCTCCTACAAAGAGAATCACAAAGGCTAAAACGGCGATTTTGGTAAATAAGGAAAAGCGAAAGGGTAGCCCTAATTTCTTTTTGGCTTTGTGACGTAGCCGACATTGTTTGCGATACAAGAGCCATTCACGAAAATCCATCAATACGGGAAAACCAATGCCGCCGATAAAAATCAAAAAGATAATCCAAAACAAAAAGAAGTAATCGTGGGCAAGGGGCATGATGGAATCGCCAGTAACATCAAAACCAGAGTTGGTCACAGCCGAAATGGCCTGATAAAAGCCGTAAAAAATCGCATCCCGCCAGGTGTCGTAATAGCCTTGGAATTTGAAATACAAGGAAAACAGCACGCCAAAAATTCCTTGGAAAGCGAGAATAATCGTAAAAGTAGTGCGAATCAAACGCACAATACCACTTAAGCGGGGTTGATTCATATCCGTCATAATCAACTGGCGCTGTTTTAAAGTAATCCGTCTACGAGAGATAATGAAAAAGAACGTGGAAATCATCATGACCCCGAGGCCGCCGATTTGAAAGAGAATCTCCAGTAAAACAACGCCCCGATCGTTAAAGACGCTATTGATATCAAAAGTGGTCAAACCAGTGACACTGACGGTACTAATCGCCATAAATAGCAAATCCATAAAGGTAATGTGGCCAAAGGAATCTGCTTCTCTAAAAAAAGGCAGGTGAAATAAAACCAAAGAAATAACAGTCATTAATAAATAGTAGCTGACGATAATTTGGATAGATGAGACTTTATTGGTAATAAAATAGCGGGCTCGTCGGCTAAAAACTTCGTACAAGCGCTCAATTGAGTCCATAGTACACCTCACACGTGTTGTTCGTTATCTCCAGTATAGCAGAAGCCCTAGACAAAGGGGGATTTCAAAAGAAAATGCCAAGAAGTTCTTTGCGACTATAAAAAAAGTTGAGTTTCAGCTATAATGCTAACAGAAGAAATAGGGGGATTGGCATGGCACAATTGTTTTTTAAGTATGGCGCAATGAATAGCGGCAAAACCATCGAAATCTTAAAGGTGGCTCACAACTACGAGGAGCAAGACAAGCCGGTGGTGATTATGACCAGCGCCTTGGACACTCGTTCCGGGCACGGCCGGGTTTCTAGCCGGATTGGTTTAGAGCGAGAGGCATTACCAATTTCTGAAGATACCGATGTCTTTGGTACGATTGCCGCCATGAAGCCGGCACCATATTGTGTGT
>NZ_JBCOJC010000065.1:0-7444 GCF_040925905.1 Enterococcus sp. 2201sp1_2201st1_C11_2201SCRN_220225 | reverse complement strand
GTATGACATGCTGATTCCAGCAGATCACGAACTACGGTTGATGCTGGAACTAGTTGACTTTGAATTCATTTATCAAGAGCTAGAAGATAGGTATTGTCTGGTGAATGGTCGAAATGCCGTTGACCCAATTCGCATGTTTAAATTTCTTCTCCTGAAGGTGATTTATAAAATGTCTGATTGCGACTTGATAAACAGAACAAAAACAGACATGGCTTTCAAATTCTTTCTTGGCATGTCACCAGAAGATGGTGTGATCGATTCTTCTTTATTGACTAAGTTTCGCCGGCAACGTTTGAAAGATAAAAATTTGCTAGATCTGCTTATTGCTAAATCAGTTCGCATAGCGATCGATCATAACGTCCTCAAGAGTGAGACAATCATCGTTGATGCCACCCATACAGTATCACGGTTCAATAAAAAATCCCCAGTGGATATTTTACGGAATTATTCTAAGAATCTTCGAAAAGTGGCTTATGGCTTGGATGAAAATCTGAAAGCTAAACTTCCCGCTAAACCAACATTCAACGATTTGGACACGGAAAAAGTCTATACACAAGAAGTGATCAAGACGATTGAAAAACAACCCTACGCTGTTATCCCTGCTGTATCGGAAGCAATGAATATGTTGAAAGAAAAACTTGATGGTATCAATGAGGCTTCCGCAGAGTCCTTCGATGATGATGCGCGTACTGGGCACAAAACGGCAGATACTTCATTTCTTGGATTTAAAACGCACATTGCGATGACTGATGAACGAATCATTACAGCTGCCGTTATTACCAGTGGCGAAAAAGGTGATGGGCCTTTTCTACAAGAACTCATTGAAAAGTCTGAAGATAATGGGGTTGAAGTAAAAGCGGTTCTTGGTGACCGCGCATATTCCGGAAAAGAAAATATTGAATACACAGAAGAAAAAGAAATTGAACTGTACGCCCGATTAAACCCGCAAATTTCCCGACACATCAGATTATGTTGTTGCCAGAAAAATATTAGCCAGAAAAACTGAATAATTTGGCTATAGATTTTTAAAATTATCCATCAAGGAGGGGACGAAAAAATGACTAAATTCAGGAACAAACCAAAAAATATGTGGATATCATAAGTCTACAAATGGTGAAAGAATTCATGACAATTTATGCGAACAGTCATAGCCCTAGAGCTATGCACCGACTGTTCGCACTGCTCATCGAAATAAAAGATCACGAATATCTGGCAATGGCTGAATCGAATCAAAAGCTAGAACCAACCAATCTTCAAACAATTCATATTGGTACGATCAATCTTTGACTTCCGAGGTGTCTCCTGAAAGTCAAACTACTGTCCAATAGCGTGCCTATCTGTATTTGTACACAATCACCGATCAGATGACGTCACAAACGCACTTCCTACGATTAGTCAAGGGAAAACTCACGCTGTATTTATTTAATGATTTATCTAAAATTGGGTATTCAAAATAAATCTCAGATTACTTATTTTTTTAAATCAGAGGTATTAGTGTTAGCTCAATTTAAAATGGGGATATCCAAAAAAGGTGAAAAGAATTATACACGTGCATTTCTATTTTTCTCCATCTGAATCTTTGGGATTTATGGTATACTGTCAGTGATTTTCAAGTATTTAGGGACTAGTTTTTAGTCTGTACAATGAAAGTCTTTATCGTTTTGATTGGGAAACATAAAAGGAATAGGAATTGATGACATGGTAACAAGTAAGGATGTTGCAAAAGCAGCGAATGTTTCACATATGACGGTCTCGAGAGCTTTTCAGCCAGGGAGTAGTATCAAGCCTGAAACCCGTGAAAGAGTTTTGGCCATTGCACAAAAATTGAACTATATTCCGAATTACAATGCGAAGAGTCTAGTAATGAACCGCAATTTTTCGGTGGGATTGTTTTTTTCCTCCATGGAAGGAACTTCTGAAGTATTTTTAGGGGATTTAGTGAGTCAAATTTATCAACTATTACCGCAAAATTATTTGTTATCGGTTAACAGTGTGGAACAACTCAGTGGAACCACAGATAAAAACTATGTGATTCAGTCGATTTTAGGACGCTTTGACGGAATCATCGTTGCTACCCAGTCTGAAAAAGATGATCCTTTTATTGAATCTTTGCAGGAGCTTAAAATTCCGGTTGTGGTGATGAATCGTTACGTGGAGAAAAAAGAGGTTTACAATGTTTCCACCAATGAAAGCCAAGGGATCAGAGAACTTGTGGACTATTTAGTTGCGCAAAAGATTAAAACGGCTGGGACTATCAAAGGGTACCCAGGCTTTTATTCCACTCAAAAACGGCATCGTGAGTTTGTGGAGGATTGTCAACGAGCGGGGATTGCAATCGTCAATACGGCAGTAGAAGACGGCATGTACAATATTCCCAGCGGTTATCAGGCAATGAAGGAAATTATTCAGCGCAATGAAATTTTGCCCAACGTAATATTTTGCGGGAATGATGATATGGCAATTGGGGCAATCAAAGCCTGTCATGACCTTAATATCCGCGTGCCCCAAGACCTTTCAATCGTAGGCTTTGATGATACTAGCTATGCCCAATATATCAGTCCAGGATTAACAACTGTCCATAAGCCTTATAAGGAAATGGCGAAAAAAGCGATGGAAATTTTACTGCAATTGATGAAGGGCAAATCGCTTAATGAGTACAAATATAAAATCGATAGTCAGTTGGTTATCCGTGAGTCTGTAAAAAAGCAAAAATAATTTTGTTTTTTTGAAAGTGAAATAGTATACAATGATAGGTTAGTTCTGTTATAGAAGAAAGCTGAATAATAGCGCAATTTGCTGTTTAAGACTAGTACAATTATAAAAAATTGTACTAGTTTTTTTAATAATAAAATTATAAAAAGTTATTGATTTCACAATCGTTCGGTGATAAGCTTCTTCCTGTAAGTGTTAACGTTAACAAAAAAACAAACATATTCTGAGTCGCTCTAGGAATTATTTTTTTTGCAAATAATGTTCACGTTAACAAACGATATCAAGGAGGTTCTTATGAAAAAAATTACAGATTTAAACGTTGAAAAAAAGGCTTTGCCAACAAAAGTCATTCAATTTGGGGAAGGTAATTTTTTACGGGCATTCGTTGATTGGCAAATCCAACAAATGAATAACCAAAATCTTTTTAATGGCGGGGTAGCAATTGTTCAACCTATCAAACAGGGCATGACCAAAAACTTGGATGCTCAAAATGATCTGTATACGGTCGTTTTAGAAGGATTGTTGGAAGGTCAGAAAGTTCAAAGTAATGAAATCATCACAGCAATTAACAGCACCGTCAATCCTTATGAAGATTTTGCTGAGTATTTAGCATTAGCGGAGGAAGATTCGATTGAAGTGATTTTCTCGAATACGACTGAAGCTGGTATTAGCTATGATGAAAATGATAAAAAAGATGCGCAACCGGCCCAGTCTTATCCCGGTAAATTGACTCAATTGCTGTATAAGAGATTTGAGCTAGGCAAAAAAGGTTTTCATATTATTCCTTGTGAATTAATTAACCACAATGGCGATAAGTTGAAAGAAATCATCTTACAATATGCCGATTTATGGGATTTAGGGACAGAGTTTAAACAATGGCTTGAAACTGACAATCATTTTTATTCCACTTTGGTTGACCGGATTGTTCCAGGTTTCCCTCATGAGAACAAAGAAGAAGTCTTTGAACGAATTGGCTATGAAGACAATATGTTGGTAAAAGCAGAGGCCTTCTTACTCTTTGTGATTGAAGGAAGTCAAGAGTTGGCTAACGTCCTACCACTTAAAGAAGCTGGTTTGAATGTGATTATTACGGATAATATGCAACCCTATCGCGAACGGAAAGTCCGTTTGCTAAATGGGCCTCATACTACCATGACACCATTAGGTTTACTGGCTGGTGTGGAAACTGTGAGAGATGTCATGGAAGATCCAGATTTTGGCAAATTTATTCATGACGAAATGTATCAAGAAATTTCTCCAATGATTGATCTGCCGAAAGATGAGTTAGCCTTTTACAGCGAAGCAATTAAAGAACGATTTTCTAATCCATTTGTTCGCCATGAATTAACCTCCATCGCTTTAAACAGTATTTCTAAATACAAGACTCGTTTATTACCTGGGGTCATCCAAAATATTGAACAAACGAATCAAGTTCCTCGCCGGATGACAGCTGCACTAGCTGCTCTATTCGTTATCTACGGCAATTTTGACGGAATCACGGCACAACCAATTGACGGAGAGGATGTAATCGAGGAATTCAAAGCCTTGAAAAACGCTGAAGACTATGTAGCAGCTGTCTTAAGTGACACGACTTTTTGGGATGAAGATTTAACGAAATATCCTGAATTGGTTCAAGAAGTACGACAAGATGTGGAAACAATTTTAGCCAAAGGGTCTCGCAGTTTGGTGCAAGAAATTAATGCAAATTCATAAGATGGGAAGCGGAAAAAATGTTCTTAGATCAAGATTTTTTATTAACGACTGATACAGCGAAAAAATTATTCAATGATTACGCGAAAGAAATGCCAATCATTGACTACCATTGCCATTTAAATCCTAAAGAAATCTATGAAGATAAAAACTTCAATAATATCACCGAAGCTTGGCTGACTGAAGGCAATCATTTTGGTGATCATTACAAATGGCGTTTGATGCGGGCCAATGGCGTGCCAGAAGAATTGGTTACCGGAGATGGCGATCCCTATGAAAAATTCTTGGCCTTTGCTGGAGTTTTGGAAAAAGCCTATGGGAATCCAATCTTTGAATGGTGCCATTTAGAACTACGTCGTTTCTTTGGTATCGAAGAAGTGCTAACGACTGAAACAGCGCCAAAAATTTGGGCGGAAGCCAACGAAAAAATCGTGCAAAAGGAATTTTCACGGAAAAATCTGATTCGCAATATGAATGTCAAAGCCTTATCAACCACTGATGATCCCATCGATGATTTGCATTACCATGAACTATTAAAGGAACAAGAAGCAGAAAATGGCTTTAAAGTCATTCCAGGATTCCGACCAGACAAAGCATTGAATATCCAAAAAGATACCTTCGCTGATTATATGGATCAATTGGCAGAAGTTAGCGGTGTAGCTATCAATCATTTTGCTGATGTCGTTGCGGCTTTAGAAAAACGCGTGGAATACTTTGAAGCTCATGGTGGCAATATCTGTGATCACGCCATGGATATCGTGACTTACGAAGATGCTACTACAGAAGAATTAGACGCAATTTTAGTCAAAGCCCGCAAAAAAGTAGCTTTGACGGAAAAAGAAATTGCCCAATATCGTTCTGCTTTATTGGTTGCGTTAATTAAAGTCTACAGCGATCATGATTGGACGATGCAATATCATATGCATGCGTTGCGTGATTTGAACACAGCTACCTTTGGGGAAATGGGACCGGATACCGGCTTTGATGCAATCAATGATGAACGGGTCGCAATTGCACTAGGTAAATTACTCGATGCTGGAACTCAGCAAGGAGAATTGCCTCGGACGATTATTTATTCATTGAATCAAAATGATTGGATGCAATTATTGACGGTCATGGGTTGCTTCCAAGGAGGCGTGAAACAAAAAATCCAATTTGGGACAGCTTGGTGGTTCAACGATACAAGATCAGGTATGCGGAAACAATTGCAAATGTTAATGGAACAAAGCTTGCTAGGCAACTTTATCGGCATGTTAACAGATTCCCGGAGTTTTCTAAGCTATCCTCGTCATGAATATTTCCGTCGTGTGCTCTGTGAATTATTAGGTGAAATGGTCGAACGTGGTCAAATTCCGAATGACGAAAAACGATTAGGTCAAATGGTACAAGACATTAGTTTCAACAATGCAGCTGATTACTTTAAATTTTTAAACTAGTTGACCAAATGCTGGAACAGTATTAGACAAGACAAATAAGCATATTTTTCATTTGTCTTGTCTTTCTTTTTAATAATCATGTGAAATAATTATCTTATGATTCAGGAGGAACATTTATGGAAACAAATGTAGCGAAAAATACCAATCTCTCTGAGCCGAAAGCGAGTACTGGTAGACTGTCTTGGAAAGAAAAGATTGCCTATGGTTTTGGCGATTTTGGTAACGGTTTTATGTTTGATTTGGGACAAGCCTACTTAACCAAATTCTTCACCGATGTAGCCATGATTGCTCCCGCTATGGTGGGGACAATCTTTGCTGTAACAAAGATTTTTGATGCTTTTATGGATCCTTTAGCAGGTTCATTTGTGGATGGTCGCAAAAATATTAGCCATCGAGGGAAATTCCGCCCAGTGATGATGGCATCGGCCTGTGTGTTGGCGGTATTAACAGTAATCACCTTTACCATGCCTGATATTTCCATGAAAGGGAAAATAGCCTATGCTTTATTTACTTATATGGCATGGGGCGTTGTTTATAGTTTCACAAACGTTCCTTATGGTTCACTGGCTTCCGTTATGACACGGAATGTGGAAGACCGGGCAGAGTTGGCGACTACTCGTCAAGCGGGATCTTTGGGAGCCCAATTGATTACTGGGGTAGCTTTCATTCCCATTGTGATGATGTTTTCTCATCACAATGGACAAGTCACAGCTCATGGCTATACGATTGCTGCAGCTGTCATGGCTTTGGCAGGTGTTCTTGGTTTTGCTGTCTGCTATTTTGGCACAAAAGAACATATTAAAGTTCAAAGAAGTCAAAATGCCAAACGTGAAGGTCTAAAAGATTATGTCAAAGTGGTGTTCACTAACAAACCTCTAGGAGCCATGATTTTACTTACTTTATTTACGATCTCTGCAATGAATACAAACAACACCATGATGATTTATTTCTGTCAATATAATTTAGGGGATATCTCATTACAACCCGTTGTGAATGGTATTATGATGGGGGCATCAGTTGTAGCGATCCTTTTAATCCCAACATTAGTAAAACGTTTTGGTAAAAAGCAAACCGTAATCGTTTCTTTTATTGTTGGTGCCGTTGCTAATGGACTGAATTTCATTTTGCCAACAAATGTAGTGACCTTCATTATTTTAGTAACGATTGGTTATGTTGCTTTAGCAATTCCAAATGGGATTACTTGGGCTTTTGTTTCCGATGTCATCGACTATGGTGAATGGCACACGGGAATTCGAAAAGAAGGAATTACTTATGCCGCATTTAATTTCTCAAGAAAACTAGCGCAATCTTTGGCGGCAATTATTTCCGCAGGTATCTTAGGGTTAACTGGCTATATTGCCAATGCCCATCAATCTGCCGCTACATTAACTGGGATTAAAGGCGCTATGACCCTTTATCCAGCCTTTGCCTTGGCAATGGCAGCCGTCATCATTTTCTTCTTATATGGATTATCAGATGATAAATACCGTAAGATTGCAGATGACCTTTCTAATGGACGCTGGGAAAATGGAATCATTGGTGAAAGTAGCAGCGAAGAATAAAATACTAGAGGGGTATTGCAAGAT
>NZ_JBCOJC010000064.1:0-8728 GCF_040925905.1 Enterococcus sp. 2201sp1_2201st1_C11_2201SCRN_220225 | reverse complement strand
TGTTGTTTGCTTTGATAAATCAAAGCGCCCTACACATTGGTTGTTTTGCTTTTTGTTCAGTTTTCAAAGGTCTACTGTGTTGCTCCAGCAACTTTTATATCATATCAGATGACATTTCGAATGTCAACTGTTTTTATAAAAGTTTTTTTGGCAACCTGCGTTTAAACCGCAACGCCATAAGCTTTTCAGCAACTCTGTTAGTTTACCAAGAGAAGAACAAGTTGTCAACATGTTTTTAAATGTTTTTTTCAACTTCAGTCCGTATCACTTTAGCGCCCTAACGGACAAGTAATAATATACCAACATCGAAGCCCTCGGTCAACGTTTTTTTGTAATTTTTTTCGCTTTTTTTCAAAGACGAACACCACTTTTTCCAGCGTTGATTTCTTTCGGTTTTTAACCCTTTTCAATTTAATTCAATCTTTAGAAAACGGTCTTACGCTTGCTTTTTTATTTGCTTAGAAAATGACGAAATAAGAAATCCACTGCGATTTTTTGATTTTTCGATTCATTTGGATAAAAAAATAGTTGGCAAGTTAAAACTTGCCAACTACTTTTTTATCTTATCGCATAGTTGGGAATAGTAAAACGTCGCGAATGGATTGCGCATCTGTTAAGAGCATTACCAAACGGTCAATCCCAATTCCTAGCCCACCGGTTGGAGGCATACCGTATTCTAAAGCTTCCAAGAAATCTTCGTCAACGCCATGGGCTTCGTCATCACCCGCGTCCCGTTGCCGTTCTTGTTCTTCAAAACGTTCCCGTTGATCAATTGGGTCATTTAACTCAGTAAAGGCATTGGCAAACTCTTTGCCTATAATGAATAGTTCAAAACGATCCGTAAAGCGTGGGTCTTCGGCATTTTTCTTCGCCAAGGGAGAAACTTCCACTGGATGGCCATACACAAAAGTTGGTGCAATTAAAGTTTCTTCTACAAAAGTTTCGAAAAATTCATTGATAATTTGGCCAATTTGCATAGAATTATTGATTTCTACGTGATGTTCTTTGGCTAGTGCTCGGGCTTCTTCTAGAGACATCTCTTGCCAAAAATCTACTCCCGTCACTTGTTTAATCCCATCTACCATGTGCAAGCGCCCAAAATCGGCATCTAAATCAATGCTTTGACCATCATATTCAATTTTTCCAGTGCCGTTTGCGGCAATTGCAGCATTGCGGATAATGCCTTCTGTTAAATCCATCACATCTAAATAGTCAGTGTAAGCTGTATAAACTTCTAACATGGTGAATTCTGGATTATGGGTAGTGTCAATTCCTTCATTACGGAAAACCCGGCTGACTTCATAGACTTTTTCCATGCCGCCTACGATTAATCGTTTCAAATGCAATTCTAAAGCGATTCGCAAATACAACTCCATATCCAAAGCGTTGTGGTGAGTCGTAAATGGCCGAGCAGAAGCACCACCTGCTTGATTGTGCAAGACAGGAGTTTCTACTTCCAAGTAACCTTGGCCATCTAAGTAGTTGCGAATACTAGAAATGATACGGCTCCGTTTTACAAAACGATCGAAGCTTTCTTTGTTACTGATTAAGTCTAAGTAGCGTTGACGGTAGCGCTGTTCAATATTCGTTAAGCCATGGTATTTATCTGGCAAAGGACGTAATGCTTTTGAAAGCAAGGTCACTTTTGTCGCTTTAATACTGACTTCACCCATATCCGTCTTCATGATTTCCCCTTCAACCCCTAGGAAATCTCCCAAATCAGCTTTTTTGAAGATTTGGTAGTTCTCTTCTCCCACAGCATCTTTACGGACATAGATTTGAACTTGTCCTTCTCGATCTTGGAGATGGGCAAACCCAACTTTCCCTTTGCCCCGTTTGGTCATCATACGACCGGCAATACTAGCTTCAAGGCCTAATTCCTTGATTTCTTCTTTAGTTAGCTCATCAAATTTCTCGTGAAGTTCTTGTGAATTATAAGTACGGTCAAAACGCTTGCCGAAAGGATCAATCCCTTCTTCACGCAGGCTATCCATCTTTTCTCGACGAACCAACATTTGATCGTTTAATTCTTCTGCTTTTGGCTGATTTTGTGTTTCAGACACGCGTTTTCCTCCTCTTAATTTCCCTTAGCGGTCACCTAGTTAGCTTATGACCCTGCCTTTTTGAAAAATCTTCAAAATAGGCCCATTCTTACTTATAATGCCAAGATTAGCGCAAAAAAGCAAGCCGAAATTCCCTTTTCGGCTTGAATCTTTTGACTTCTTAGGAAAGGGTGCTCATTAGTTGATTCGCTTCGGTGCGATTGGCAAAATCATCTAAAATCGCTACAACCGCTGCTGGCCCTTCCGCTTCATTGATAGCTTTTTTGACTTTGCTGGCTTTTGGAACGCCTTTTAAGTAATAAGCCGCATGTTGGCGGAACTCCCTAGAACCGATAGATTCCCCTTTTAAATCCACTAAGCGCTGCAAATGAACTTTAGCCGTGGCGATTTTTTCTAAGGGTGTAGGTTCTGGAATCAACTCACCAGTGGTCAAGTAGCGCTCCGTGCGATGAATCATCCACGGATTTCCCAGTGCCGCCCGGCCAATCATCACGCCATCGACTCCTACTTCATCAATCATTCGTTTCGCATCTTCCGGGGTACGGACATCGCCATTGCCCATAAAAGGAATGGTTAAGTGTTTTTTGACTTCTTTTAAGATTTCCCAATCAGCCTGGCCGGTGTACATTTGCACCCGAGTTCGACCGTGCATGGCAATGGCTGCGGTTCCTGCTGATTGTGCAGCCATTGCATTTTCTACCGCAAAAATATGTTCAGAATCCCAGCCAATCCGCATCTTCACCGTTACGGGAATATCCACGCTGCTGGCAACGGCTTGAACCATTTCATAAATCTTCTCCGGATCCAAGAGCCATTTTGCCCCAGCATCTGCTTTGGTGACTTTAGGCACGGGACAACCCATATTAATATCAATAATATCGGCTTTGGTGTTTTCTTGCACAAATTGGGCTGCTTCCACCAAGGTGTCTTTATTGGCACCAAAAATTTGTACGCTTAAAGGATGTTCTCGTTCATCGATGTAAAGCATCTCCAAAGTTTTCTTATTACGAAAATGAATCCCCTGATCGCTAATCATCTCACAGACAACGAGGCCTGCTCCGAATTCTTTTACCGTAACGCGAAAGGCCGCATTACTAATCCCTGCCATGGGGGCAACTACTACCCTGTTAGGAATCACTACATTTCCAATTTGCCAACTTTGATCATTCATTTGCGGCTTGTGCCTCCTCTTTTAAGGCTACTAATTCAGCTTCTGAGTATTCATATTTTTCACCACAAAAACTGCAAACCGCTTCGGCACCATGATCTTCATCAATCATACCTTGAATTTCTTCTGCACCTAACGTAATAATCGCAGTAGCAAATTTTTCCTTAGAGCAATCACAAGCAAAGGCCACCGGCATTTTTTCTAAAATTTCCAACTCTGTATCTGGCAATAAACTTTGCAAAATTTCTTCTGGTGTCTGCCCTTCATCTAATAAGGTAGAGATTTGGGGTGTATTAGCCAAGTTGTGCTCAATGGCATCAATAATCGTATCATCAGCCCCGGGCATAATTTGCAACATAAAACCACCGGCTACTTTAATACTATCGTCAGTATCCACTAAAACACTTAACCCGACGGCAGAAGGGATTTGTTCAGAAATCGCCAAGTAATAGGTGAAATCTTCTCCTAGTTCGCCCGAAACAATTGGCGTTTGACCAGAAAAAGGCTCTTTTAAGCCTAAGTCCTTAATCACCGTAAACATTCCTTGGCTGCCCACCGCACCTTTTACATCTAGTTTGCCTTTTTCATTTAAAGGCAGGCTGACATGGGGATTTTGCAAATAGCCTTTGACCTGTCCGTGACCATTGGCATCCACGACAATCGCCCCTACAGGACCATCCCCTTGAATTTTAATCGTCAATTTGTCATCGCCTTTAACTGTAGCTCCTAATAATAAACCTCCCACTAAAGAACGACCAAGAGCTGCTGAAGCGGTATTCCATGTATCATGACGGCGTTGCGCTTCTGCTACTGTCTGGGTTGCCGCCACTCCATAAGCTCGAACTAAGCCATTATAAGCCAATGCTTTTACTAAATAATCTTCCATCTTTTCCGTCTCCTTTGGTTTCATTAGTGAATCATACAGTCTGACGTCAGATTTTTCAACTTGATGGCTCGATTTTTAGGAAAATGCAAAACTGCCCTGACAAATCAGGGCAGCTCTTTATTCTTCTATATAAGGGAGTGCTTCTTCAGAACTGTTTTTGACTAAATCCAAAATCCATAGTAGTAGTCCTAGCATAGGCATCACCTTCCTTTCTAACGTAATTTTTAACAAAAGTAATTTGGTTCATCGTGATTGAAAAAGTTATCGTGATGGCGTGGTCCTCGATTTTTGTGGGTCCCATCAGGAAAATCCGGAAAACCAGGGCCACCTTTAAAGCCACCAGCAAATCCCCCTCGACGTATCTCATTTAAGATTTTCCGTCGCTTTTCATCTGTAAGGCCACCTTTTAAAGCTTCCTCGGGTAATTTTTCTTCCATACAATCACTTAATTTATTCAACAGTTGACTTAGTTGCCTTTGTTCTTCTTCATTTAGCTGATCAAAAATAGTTTCTTTCGGTTCAGTGTTCATTTTTGCGGCAACTTCTCGTCCTTCATCGGTCAATTTTACCACCATCACCCGACGATCCTGTTGGGAAGGAGTACGGGTAATATAGCCGCTTTTTTCCAATTTAGTCAGCAGTTCTCCCAAAGACTGAGGGCGCATATCCAAAAGGTAGGTCAGTTGTTTTTGAGTAATTTCTGGTTGCATTTTTAAAAGCATCAATACGCGGCCTTGCCCTTGATGGGGGTTAGCTCCTTGATCTTTTTTCTGCCAGAAGAGATAGCGACGTAATAAATTTTCAAATCGCATGAAATCTTCAAAGATATTTTCCATATCAAACACTCCTTTGATAATTAACAAGGTACCTTACAAAGATTATAATACAGGTGCCTTACTAATTAGTCAAGTACCTTATCAATATTTTTCAAGTACCTTATTGATTTTATACTATTTCCTAAAAAAAGAGACTGACCCTAATTGGTCAATCTCAAAAATCACTAGTGTTAGTTACTACTTTTATGCTTTTACTTGAGCACATTCCTTCGTTAAGAGTTGGGTACCTTTTGTCACAATCGAATTATTAATGCACACCGATTTCACCCCAGCTAAAAGCGCTTTTTGCGCACCGTGGACTTTGGGTAACATCCCCCCCGTAATTACCTTTTGACGAATCAGTTCTGTCACTTCTGGAGCAGCGACTTCTGTCAGCCACTCCCCTTTTCGACAAATACCGGGCACATCCGTCAAGAGATACAAAGCTTCGGCATGAAGCGCCGCGGCTACTTTACACGCAACCTCGTCGGCATTAATATTGAGCCATTGCCCACTTTCTGTAATCCCTAATGGTGCAATGATAGGAATGTGATTTTTTTCCAATAGAAGTTTGAGCAGCGGATGATTGACATTCGTCACTTTTCCCACAAATCCCAACTCTGCTTCATTTAAGAAAACTCCTTGGATGAGCTGATCACTGCCAGCACTTAATCCAAGGGCGTGAAACCCTTCTGATAAAAATTTCGTGGTAATCAATGGTTGGACTTGCCCCAATAAGACCATGCGAGTGACGTCTAGTGCACTGCTATCGGTAACTCGCAAACCATTTTTAATTTGAACTTTTTGACCTAGACGTGTCATCATTTCTGAAATATAGTAACCACCACCGTGGACGATTACCACTTGTTTACCATTGGCCTGCCATTTTTTAATTTGATTAAAAAAGCTTTGGTCCAAATTATCAGAAGCAATCCCACCCATTTTTACCACGATTACACCCATTGTTCTCCCTCATTTCTTTTGCCTTTAAACTAGGTATGATACAGCGCATTGATTTTCACATAATCATAGGTCAAATCACATCCCCATGCGCGCCCTTTCCCGGTACCATCCGCTAATTTTACTTGAATCACTAACTCCGGCTGTTCTAAATAGCTCCCCATGGCTTCTTTATCAAACAAAACTGGTGTCCCCTGATCAAAAACACAATGTTCTCCAATAGAAATTTTCAAAGTTGTAACTTCTAACTCTACACCACTGTAACCGATGGCACATAAAATGCGCCCCCAGTTAGGATCTTTGCCAAAAATTGCTGTTTTTACTAAGGGCGAACCTACCACTGTTTTGCTGATCATGCGAGCAGCTAAATCATCTTTTGCTCCTGTGGTAATTACTTCAATTAGCTTGGTCGCTCCCTCTCCGTCTTTTGCAATGGCTTTGGCCAAAAAAGTCAGAACTTTTTCCAACACTTTTTTAAACTGCTGATATTCAAAAGTATTTGCCTTAATCACAGGATTTCCAGCTTGACCATTCGCCAAAATCAATACCATGTCATTAGTGGAAGTGTCTCCATCTACCGTAATTTGATTAAATGTAGTCTCCGTTAATTCCCTCAAAACCTGCTGTAAAAGAGACTGCTCTATAGCCACATCTGTAGTCACAAAACCTAGCATCGTAGCCATATTCGGATGAATCATACCTGATCCTTTGCCACAACCAGCTAAGGTCACCGTTTTTCCGGCGATTATTTCTTGATACACTACAGACTTTTCACAAGTATCCGTGGTTAAAATAGCTTGTTGGAAATCACTCCCTACACCCGCTCCTAACTCAGAAATTCCTGTCGCCACCGTTTCCATAGGTAAGATTTTGCCGATTACTCCCGTAGAAGCAACTGCTACCAAATCCGGATTAATTGCCAGTGCTGCCCCGGCAAGTTGGGCCATAGTTGCCGTATCTTTTACTCCTTGAGCACCCGTACAAGCATTGGCATTACCAGAATTCACGACAACCGCCTGAGCCTGCCCTTTTGCCACCACTGATTTCGTATAGGTTACCGGAGCCGCCTGTACCAAATTAGTGGTGAAAACTCCTGCAATGACAGCTGGTACATCAGAATAAATCCAGCCAATATCTTTTCTCCGCTTCTTCAGCCCACAATGAATTCCATCTGCATGGAACCCTTTAGGACTAGCAATGTCCCCTGTGATTTTTTCCAATGCCCATCTCTCCTTTTATGGATATAGCGGTAAATGCCACAATCCACTCGTCTCTTCAATACCGGCCCACCGATTGTAGTTTTGTATCGCTTGTCCTGCGGCGCCTTTCATTAAATTATCAATAACTCCCACCACAGTAACGATTCCTGTTTCAGCATTTAAGCCTAGCCCAATATCACAAAAATTTGTGCCGGTCACTTGGCGTAGTTGTGGCAATGTCCCCATGGGTTGCAAACGAACAAAGGGTTGCTCTTGATAACACCTTTCATAAGCTTGATAAATTTCTACCTCTGATAGTCCATCGGTCACTTTAGCATAGGCTGTCATGAAAATTCCTCGCTTCACGGGAATCAAACTAGTAGTAAAGTGAATGTTGGTGATTTCTTCATCCCATTGCTGCAATTGTTGCAGAATTTCTGGAATATGCTGATGCCGATTAAGCTTGTAGAGGCTCATATTTTCATCCACATTTACGTAGTGAGTACTTTCTCCTAAAGTTTTCCCTGCTCCTGAAAGTCCTGATTTCCCGTCTAAAATCAAACTACTAGAATCAACTAAACCACCTTTGACTAAGGGCGCTATAGTTAATAAGGCCGCTGTAGCATAACATCCAGGATTAGAAATCAAATTTCCTAATTCTTGGCTAGTAAATTCTGGTAAAGCGTAGGTTGCTTTGGCTAATAATTCCGGAGCGGCTGCATCTTTTTCATACCACTGAGTGTAAAGCGCTGGATCTTTCAAACGAAAATCCCCAGACAAATCAATCACGGGAAAGTTTTCTGTGATAAACACTGTTGCCAACTCTTTTGCCACTCCAGCCGGTGTTGCAAAAAAGACTAGATCATTTTCTGCCATAATCATTACGGGATCAAAGGGATGTACCGGTAAATGAAGCAAGGCTTGCAAATGGGGATACTCCTCTTCAATTGAATGTTTATGCAAGGAATAACTATGAACGGTACCAATCTCCAATTGGGGGTGTCCTTGGATAATGCGTAACAATTCAATCCCCGTATATCCTGTTACACCAACAATTGCCGCCTTCATAACCCAACCTTCTTTCCTTAAATTACTTCAAATTATAAACAGCGTTCTTTTGTCTGTCAATGATTATTTATAATCTTTCGAAATATTTTTGTTTATTTTATACATTTTTACCACTATTTTTTGTATAAACATCAAATTTAGTCTGCTAAAACTCCTTTAATCATTTCCAGTCCGGTAATCATTTCTTCTTGCGTAATGGTCAAAGCCGGCAACAAGCGCAAGACCCGTTCACCAGCACGCAAGGTCAATAGCCCTTGGTCTTCCAAAGCTTTCATAGTTTCATGCAGAACCTCAGCACTCGTCAATTCAATGCCCCACATCAGCCCCAATCCACGAATCTCCTGAATTTTTCCAGAAGAAATTGCGTCAAGTTTCTTTTCCATCAACCGGCTAGTTTCCTGTACTTCCTCAAAAAAGCCAGGTGCTTTCATCGTTTCCGTAACTGCTAAGGCCACTGCCATGGCAAGCTTATTGCCCCCAAATGTCGTCCCGTGACTCCCTGGGCCAAAAGCTGCCCCCAACTCTTTTTTTCCAAACATCGCCCCCACTGGAAAGCCATTGCCTAATCC
>NZ_JBCOJC010000063.1:0-8944 GCF_040925905.1 Enterococcus sp. 2201sp1_2201st1_C11_2201SCRN_220225 | reverse complement strand
GAGTAGCGAAGAGGCTAAACGCGACGGACTGTAAATCCGTTCCTTCGGGTTCAGTGGTTCGAATCCACTCTCCTCCATTTTAGGGGTATAGTTTAAAGGTAGAACAGCGGTCTCCAAAACCGTTAGTGTGGGTTCAATTCCTGCTACCCCTGCCATTTTTATTATGGCGATCGTGGCGAAGTGGTTAACGCACCGGATTGTGGCTCCGGCACTCGTGGGTTCGATTCCCATCGATCGCCCTTTACTTTTTGGGGTATAGCCAAGCGGTAAGGCAAGGGACTTTGACTCCCTCATGCGTTGGTTCGAATCCAGCTACCCCAGTTGGTTTCATTTGAAATCATATAATAGTATAATGGCGCTATAGCCAAGTGGTAAGGCAGAGGTCTGCAAAACCTTCATCACCGGTTCAAATCCGGTTAGCGCCTTAGTACTACTATTATTTAAATGCCGGCGTGGCGGAATTGGCAGACGCGCTGGACTCAAAATCCAGTGCCCGTTGAGGGCGTGCCGGTTCGACCCCGGCCGCCGGTATAATGTGTAGTATCCGAGACATGTCTCTTGGATACTTTTTATTTTGCATAAATCGGGCTCTTTGTGACTATTTATCAAAAGGAGAGCGCAGTCTGTTTCTTTTTTCTACTATATTAGTTTTAGAAAATAACTAAAAAACTTTCGAAAAAAAGTTGAACTTTAGTGTAAAGAATTGTATACTAACATATGTTAAATGACATGCCGGCGTGGCGGAATTGGCAGACGCGCTGGACTCAAAATCCAGTGTCCGTTGAGGACGTGCCGGTTCGACCCCGGCCGCCGGTATCAGCATCCTACTAATAGTGGGATGCTTTTTTTATGAAAAAGGGTCGGAAAGGCTATGCGACGACTAAAATTTCGGCTCTTTTCACACTTTAGGGAATGTTTCGGCATTTCCTTTTTTGCGTTATTAAATGATTTTACAGATGTTTTGTTGGATTTGGACTCGCAGTCTCAGGTGACGGAAAGTCCGAAATCCAAATGATATCCTTTTAGAATAAAATACAAAATCTCCCCCTATCTAGGGACTTTTGTATTTCAGTGTCCTAGATAGGGGGAGATAGCAATGTTTTATTTTAAATATTGGGCTGTCAGTACTTTTAGCAGTTTCGTGGTAGAGTAGTTGTTTCTAAACATTTTTTATTTATACAGGAGTTTAACTGAAAAAGTAAGTTTCGCCTACCATTTGTTTTACATCAGCATAGTTTGCGGTGACTTCGCGATTATGAGCGTTTGCAGTTTCTTGGTCACATAACTCACAATGCTCAATATGGAAAATAATTCCTCCATTTGTAATTGCTTGAGCAGTTCCTACCATATTACGGTGAAAACGAGCAGGTTTCACCTCATATTTTTTGCCTAAAATAATTTCTTTTTCCATGGTTATTAAACCTCACTTTCTCACATAGTACTTATATAATACCATACCAATTTATAAAATATATCGATAAATACTGAAAAAATGCCGTTTTTTAGTTGTATATACAAACATACCTATTTTGTGAAATACTAAAAATAAAGAGAGAGTGCGCTTACAATGAAAACGAAAAAAATTTAGAGGTATATACAAGATGTCTGTTTTTTCATAATAAGTTAATCAGGACTTTGGCTAGTAAAGAGAGTAATTCTATTAATCATATAAAATGATGATTTACACCTCTTGCAAAAATTTGTTTAGTCTTGATTTTTAACTAGATAAAGGGAAGAAAAAGTTTTTAGAGGGTTTTAAAGTGAGTAAGGTCTATAAAATCTCCTTCATATAGTGACAGAAATAATCTCAGTTGGATTTAAGGCTAGGCTTCATTTTTTTTGACCGACAGAATTGGTCAGCTATTAGCTTGCCAAATTATCAATTTAGCAATTGGCTACGTTTAATTAGCCGGAAGATTGTTGTTTGAAGGTGGAAAATTTTACTTAGCTGGCGTCTATCACAAAGCTTGTCTGGCTTTCTTTAGCAATGTTTTCGAAAGAGGTTTCTCTGTTGCTTTTTTCAAGTATAATAAAAGAAATTGGAAAAATTTCCTATAATGTGAAGGAGTGAATAAAATGAATGTTTTTACCCATGAGATTACTGCACACAATGGTGAGAGCGGTCTAATCACTGCTTATTTACCTGAATATTTTGCAGAATTTGGCAAGCAAGACTTGCGTAAAGCAGTGGTGATTTGTCCCGGGGGCGGTTATGTTAATGTATCTGCTAGAGAAGGTGAACCCGTAGCTTTGCAATTAGTGGCAGCAGGTATTCCGACTTTTGTTTTAACCTATAGTGTGGCGCCGGCTAAATTCCCCACCGCCTTAACTCAGTTAGCAGAAACGATGCTTTATGTGCGGGAAAATGCAACCAGTTGGCACATTGATCCTGAAAAAATCTTAGTTGCTGGTTTTTCTGCTGGTGGCCATTTGGCAGCGTCTTTAGGCACCATGTGGCAATCTCGCTTAGTTGAATTGGGCTATGATTCTGATACAATTCAACCTAATGGCTTGATTTTAGGATATCCAGTTATTTCCAGCGGTGAGTTTGCCCACAAAGGATCCTTTGAAAATCTTTTAGGTAAAACGTCAGCTGAATGGGCAACCCACAGCTTAGAAACGCTGGTGACAAATCAAGTGCCACCGGTTTTTATTTGGCATACAGTGACAGATGCTGCCGTGCCAGTGGAAAATACGCTAGCTTTTGTGCAAGCCTTACAACAGAAGCATGTGTCCTATGAATGTCATCTCTATCCTAATGGTCCCCATGGCTTGAGTCTGGCCAATGAAACCACTGCTACTGAAAACAATCCATCCGTACCCAATGTTCAAAGCTGGCTTTCTTTATTGCTGACTTGGCTGGAAACTTTTTTCTAAAAGAATCGTGACATGAAAAACGACCCTCGCTGCAAATATGAGGGTCGTTTTTTTATTTTTATTGGAAGAAAGCTTATGATTGCATAAAGTTCGCTTATCCTAACGGCAGTTTTACCCAAAAGGTAGTTCCCTTATCAAGAGTGCTAGTAACAGAAACAGTCCCCTTATGGGCAGCGACAATTTCTCGAACTAAGGAGAGGCCTAACCCGTTGCCGGCAGACTTGCGACTGGTATCACCTTGGTAAAATTTGTCGAAAACTCGTTTTTGATCTTTTGTTGCAATGCCCACTCCTTCATCATGAAAAGCGATGGTCAGGTCTTGCGTACCTTGGATAGCAATTGTAATAGCAGCATTCTTTTGACTGTATTTAATGGCATTCTCAATCAGATTTAGCCAAACTTGATACAACAATTCTTCATTACCAAAAAACTGGGTATGGGGTAAATCTAATTTCCAGTCAATGGCCTTAGACTCCCAATGTGGGCGCAAAAATAAGATTACTTCTCTAATTTGTTCGTCTAGTCGGAATTGGTTTTTAACCAAAGGAGTAGTGGTGGTTTCTAATTTGGTCAAGCGTAAAATATTATTGGTCAAAGTCGCTAGTTGCTTGGTTCCTTCTAAAATTCGCTCATAATAATCCGCTTGTTCCACTGAAGACAATTGCTTATTTTGTAAAAGTTGGACGTAGCCTTGAATCGTCGCTAACGGTGTTTTGAATTCGTGGGAGACATTGGCAACAAAATCATTGCGTAACGTCTCCATGCTGTTCAGCTCGGTCACCATGGTATTAAAATTACTAAACAGCTCTTGGACTTCTGTGATTCGCTGTTGTTCTGGAACGTGTAAAGAAAAATCTCCTTTGGCTACTTGAGTCATATTTTCGCTTAGTTGGCGGATTGGAGCGAGGATGCGGCGACCGACTAAAGCGGCTACCCCAGTTCCGGTGATGATGCTGAAAAGAGTATAGATTACAATCACGATAAAATGATTATTAGGCCCGGGCTGGATGATTTTTTCGTGGAGTAAAAAAAGCAGTAAAGCACCAAATAAAAAAGTCAATACGACCATGCTAGCAAAAATCAATGCCACAAAATAAACCCATAACTGGGAGTAAAGTTTAGTCTTCATGGGTTAGCACCGCCTTATAGCCTAGTCCTCGAATGGTTACAATCTGAAAGTCAGGATTAGTAGAAAACTGTTGGCGTAACCGGCGAATGTGGACGTCAATGGTTCGTTCCTCTGTTTCAGAATCCGGCCCCCAAAGTTCTTCCATTAATTGCTGGCGGGTAAAAATTTTATTGGGGTAAGACAATAACTTGTAGAGAATTTCAAATTCCTTTGGGCGTAGTTCGATAGTTGTCGCTCCGGTACTGACGGTCATCTGTTCTTGCTTTAAAATTGTTTGACCGCAAGTCAGTTCTGCTTCATGATTGATTTTAGCTCGCCGTAACAGCGCTTCAACCCGTAAAAGCATCTCTTCTACATTAATCGGTTTGACCATGTAATCGTCCACGCCTAAATGAAAACTGCGCTTTTTATCGGCAAATGTGTCTTTGGCGGTAATCACTAAGATAGGCAGGTCATAGCCGTAGTTTCGTAAGGTTTCTGTAAAGTGAAAGCCATCCATTTCCGGCATCATCAAGTCGGTGATAATTAAATCGACATGGATTTTTGCCAATTGAATCAAGGCTTGCTCACCGTTTTCAGCTAATGTGATTTGAAAATTGGCTTTTTGTAAAACTTGGCGATAAAGTTCTGCCAAGTTTGGCTCGTCTTCTACAATTAGAATTTGGTTCATTTCAGACCTCCATTGTACGTTTCTAACACAGGGACAACTTGAGAAAATTGTAGCATTTTTTTGTGAAAGTTCCATGAATTGTTGAAAAATACCAGTCATTTCATTTTGAGTTCATAGAAGGATGCTATATTCTTAATGTGTCCGCAACAAGGTAAAAAAACAGGAGGTTCTTATGTTAGAGCTAAAAGAGATTAAAAAATACTATACTGTAGGCGAAACCACCACCAAAGCCTTAGATGGTGTTTCCGTGGCTTTTCGAAAACAGGAATTTGTAGCCATTTTAGGTCCTAGTGGTTCTGGGAAGACCACGATGTTAAACGTCATCGGTGGTTTGGATAATTATGATTCTGGGGACATGGTGATTAACGGCAAGTCCACTAAGACCTTTAAAGACGGGGATTGGGATGCCTATCGGAACAATTCTATCGGCTTTATCTTCCAAAGCTATAACTTAATCAGTCACTTAGGCATTATCGACAATGTGGAGTTGGGGATGACTTTAAGTGGTGTCAGCCGGGAAGAGAAAAAACGCCGTGCCGAAGAGGCCTTAACTCGGGTGGGGCTAAAAGATCATATGCACAAAAAGCCCAATCAACTTTCCGGCGGGCAAATGCAACGGGTGGCCATTGCCCGAGCATTAGCGAATGATCCCGAGATTTTACTTTGTGATGAACCAACCGGCGCTTTGGATTCAGAAAACAGTGTGCAAATTATGGAACTGATTCAAGAACTGTCCAAAGAAAAATTGGTCATTATGGTTACCCATAATCCAGAGCTGGCCAATCAATACGCCGATCGGATTATTGAGTTTTCCGATGGTAAGATTGTGAATGACTCCCATCCCCATAAGGAACGACCAAAGCCGGATCAATTTAACTTAAAGCGCACTAAGATGAAATTTACGACGGCGTTAAATCTTTCTTTCAATAATATTCGCACCAAAAAAGGGCGGACTTTTTTAACCGCCTTTGCTTCTAGTATTGGGATTATTAGCATTGCGGTAGTTTTATCCTTGTCAAATGGTTTTCAAAAACAAATTGATGCGACTCAGACCGAAACGTTAGCCAAGTTCCCGATTACGATTTCAAAAATCACCACCACCGATGATGCTACCGCCCTTCAAACGAATCAAAAAGAAGATGAGAAATATCCTAATAAAAAAGTGGTAATCGCGGAAACTAGTGCTGCCGATCAGGCCCAACACACCAATCAATTGGATCAAGAATATGTGGACTATATCAATGAGATTGATCCCGAATTAGCCAATAACATCGGCTATACTCGTTTGGCAAATTTAAACTTAATGCGGGAAATCGACGGCAAAGTGAAACAAGTTTCATTATCGAATAATGCTGCGGACAGTTCTGAATCTGGTTCCATGATGAGCATGATGTCTTCCATGACGGGAGTGGGGGTTTCATCATTTCCCAAACAACTAGAAGCTGACGGCACTAACTTTTTAAAGGATAACTACACGTTACTAGCAGGAAGTTATCCTAAAGCGGATACGGATTTGGTATTAGTAGTGGATGAGAACAACAAGACCAATATTAATGCTTTGAAAAATCTAGGCTATGATGTGAAAAATGAGGAAGAACTTTCCTTTGATCAGATTTTAGGTACTACTATGAAGCTAGTAAACAACGATGCTTATTACACGAAGCTACCTACAGGAAATTTCATTCCTAATCAAGACTTACAAACAGTTTATGACAACACGTCTAACCAAGAGCTAAAAATTTCTGGGATTATTCGGGCGAAGTCCTCGGCTTCCATGGCGCTACTAGCTCCCGGGATTGCCTATAGCGACAGCTTGGCCCAAGAAGTGATTAAAGAAAACCAAACTTCTGCCATTGTCAAAGCGCAAGAAGCTAGTGATACAAATGTCATGACCAATGAACAAATGGATGAAGCTACTAAAGAAAACTTTATGGATTATTTAGGTGCCAGTGCCATACCTTATTCGATGATGATTTATCCTAATAACTTTAAAGATAAAGATGAAGTCTTGGATTATTTGGACGACTGGAATAAAGGCAAATCCCAAGAAGACAAGATTATCTATTCCGATTTAGCTGGGACCATGACCGAATTAACCGGGGGCTTAATGGATGCAGTGACCTATGTCTTAATCGCGTTTGCGGCAATTTCTTTAGTGACGAGTATGATTATGATCGCGATCATCACGTATACTTCGGTAATCGAGCGGACGAAAGAAATCGGTGTTTTAAAAGCATTGGGTGCTAGAAAGAAAGATATCACCCGGGTTTTTGATGCGGAAACTGCCATTTTAGGCGTCTTTTCCGGCACATTAGGGGTAGTCATTGCCTACTTAGCAACATTCCCAATTAACTCAGTTATTTACAAATTGACGGATTTAAAAAATGTTGCTCAATTGGAATTGCAACATGCGGTGATTTTAGTCATTGTCTCCACGATTTTAACCATGTTAGGTGGCCATATCCCAGCCCGCATGGCAGCCAAAAAAGATGCAGCAATCGCATTACGGGCGGATTAATTGAAACAAAATTCCTGCCATACTTTTCATAAAAAGCATGATATAATTGCTTCAGGACATAAAAGCCTCTGCCTTTTGGTAGTAGGCTTTTATGCGTTAATGGAGAAGTGAGGGGAATCTATGGATACCACAGAAATCAAAGCCCGGATGAACTCCGGTGAAATTTATTACGAAAATGCCGAAATTTCCGCTGAACAAGCTCATTATCGGGATTTACTGTTTCAATTCAATCATACCTTGCCTAGTAAAACTGTCGAAAAGCAAGAAATTTTGAAAGCGTTACTAGGATCTTTTGGGGAGGGTTCTTATATTGAAGGACCGTTTTCGGCAAACTGGGGGAAAAATACCTACTTTGGGAAAAAGGTCTATGCCAATTCCCATTTAACCTTAGTGGATGATACGAAAATAACCATTGGGGATTTCGTTATGATGGGACCAAATGTTACGTTGTGTACAGGCACCCATCCATTACCAGCGACATTACGAAAAAAAGCCGCTCAGTATAATTTGCCGGTGGTAATCGAAGAAAATGTTTGGTTGGGCGCAGGCGTTACGGTATTGCCTGGAGTGACCATTGGGAAAAACTCCGTGATTGGAGCTCATAGCTTGGTCACGAAAGATATTCCGGCAAATGTGATTGCCTATGGAAGTCCTTGTCAAGTCATTCGACCGTTGCCAAAAGAGGAGTAAAAGAAATCAAAAGCATGACACTCGTTTCGTCGTAACAAGGAACGCTTTGAATTTTCCTATGTGAAAACAGGTTCTGCTTTTAAGTTTTAGAACCACAGAGGCAGAAGATACTTTTAATGGTATCGTACTTATAGACTAAAAAGCCAAGAAAACCAGTTACCCGGTTTTCTTGGCTTTTTTACTCTTGGTAATACCGTACTTGATCTTTAATCGCTACCAATCGGTAAGGCGTTTGATCGCTATTTTGAGCGAGGTTTTCATTGGTTAGTTCTTTTGTAAATAATACTTCATATTCTGGAATCGTTAGTTTTTGCCGATTTTGTAACAATTCTTGATGAGCTGTTTTTTGTAAGTGCTGTTTATAGCCTGCTACTAAAGTACCCGTGAAGAACTCTGCCACCGCGCCAGAGCCGTAGCTAAACAGACCAATTTTTGAGCCAGGGACTAAGTTTTCACTATGCTCCAATAAAGAAAGCAGACCAAGATACAAAGAGCCGGTGTATAAATTGCCCACTTGTCGACTGTATGCGATGCTTTCTTCATATCGAGTTAAGAGTGTCTCGGAGATGTTGGCATCCACACCTTCTAGACCGGCTAAAAGGGCTTTTTTACCCATTTTCGTATAAGGAATATGGAAACACATAGCGTCGAAAGCTTGCCAGTCTTGTTGATAACGATTTTGGTATTCTTGCCAAACTTTAACAAAAGAGTCAATATAAGTGGCATTGGATAATGGACCATCGACTACAGGATAGGCTTCACCAGTAGGCCGCCAAAAATCATAAATATCTTGGGTTAAAGCTACCGATTCATCGGACAAAGCTAAGATACGAGGGTTTTCCGTGACTAACATAGCCACCGCACCAGCTCCTTGCGTTGGTTCGCCTCCAGAATTCAGGCCGTAGCGAGCGATGTCACAAGCAATTACCAGTGCTTTGCGCCCAGGATGACGCAAGACGTAATCTTTGGCTAATTGCAAGCCAGCAGTAGCACCATAGCAAGCTTCTTTCATTTCAATCGAACGAGCAAAAGGCTGAATACCCAACAAGCGGTGTAAAAT
>NZ_JBCOJC010000062.1:0-10385 GCF_040925905.1 Enterococcus sp. 2201sp1_2201st1_C11_2201SCRN_220225 | reverse complement strand
AACTGATGCAATTCACTGCGACTGCGAGTCGCTCGCTTGTTCCCGACTAAAAGTAACGCCTGATTGCCACAATCCACTACACTATGAATCGATTCATTTAACATGGCAGAACTGCCACTGAACAAATAACCGATAAACTTACTAATTGCTACTAAAATATTAGCAGCTAATGCGGCAATTACAGCACCCATACCCGCTGATTTTTTCTCCATTGCTTTCACTCCTTATAACTGCACCTTTAGTATAAGGGATAAGCACAAAAATCCCCTAGCAAAAAAGCTTTCTCGTAAAATTACAAGAAAGCTTTGTCCTTATTTCATCATCCTTCGAAATACTACAGCCTCAAATGATTCAAAAACCATATTCTGTGTAATTTCTTTTTCAGTCCTATTTCCAAAAACATACTGATATTTTTGTTGGAGAAAAATTTTTTTCATAGTGAGTACTCGTCGTTTATCACAGAGATTCACCATAATGAGAAAGGTTTGTTTTTCATCGGCTCGAGTATAGGCGAATATTTCAGGATCATTTTTGGCCACTAAATCAAAACTCCCAGTAACAAAAGTGTCATGGGCTTTCCGAAAGGCAATCAACTCTTGATAGAAGTTCAAAATAGAGCGCCCATCTTCCACTTCTTTTTCTTGATTGATTCTTTGGTAATTAGGATTTACTTCAAGCCATGGTCTGCCTTTAGTAAAACCCGCATTTTCAGTAGCGTTCCACTGCATCGGGGTTCGAGCATGGTCCCGAGTCCAGTGAGTCGTTATTTTTAATGCTTTCTCTGGAGCAACTCCTTTATCTAATAATAAGCAATACTGGTTGTGAGAATCTTTCGCATCTACTTGATCAATGGAAGCAAAAGGAAAATTTATCATGCCCAATTCTTGTCCTTGGTAAATAAAAGGGGTTCCTTTTAACAACAAATAGCACAAGGCAATGGCTTTAGCCGACTGAACAGTTTCATTGCCGAGAATCGAATTAATCCGAGGATTGTCATGGTTTTCCACATAAAGAGCATTCCAACCAGACCACTCTAAATCCTTTTGCCAGCGAGCCAAGACCTTTTTAAAACCTAGTACGTTTATGCGCTCAGCGCCCGGCAGTCCTTCTCGTACATTGTGTTCCAGTTCAAAAATCATATCCAGATAACCACTATCCTGGGTCCAATTCACCGCTTTACGACTGGAAACCCCACTGGCCTCGCCTACAGTCATAGATTGATGCTTTTCAAAAATTGCTTGCAGTTCTACCATATAAGCATCAATTCCTGCTACATTCATAAAAGGCGCCCAAGGATTGTCCGTAAGTTGAAAGTTCCATTCCGCTTTTTGGATATGGCTAATGGCATCTAGACGAAACCCATCAATCCCTAATTCCAACCACCACTCAATCATCTGATAAATCTCTTGGCGAACCTTTTCATTTACCCAATTCAAATCTGGTTGTTCTGGAGCGAAAACGTGGAAATAACTCTCCTGACTGGCTTTGTCATGGGTCCAAGTAGAACCTCCAAAAAAGCTTTGCCATTGATTAGGCGCTTTCGTCTCTGAAGCTTTTTGCCAGTGATAGTAATGGCGATAAGGATTATCTTTACTAGACTTTGCTTCTAGAAACCACGGATGTTGATCACTGGTATGATTAACCACCAAATCCAAAATCACCTTTAAACCTCGCTGATGGGCTTGGGCTAATAGTTCATGAAAATCTGCCATCGTGCCGTATTCTGCTTGAATCCCTTGGTAATCAGAAATATCGTAGCCGTTATCCACATTGGGAGACGTATAAATGGGGTTCAGCCAAATAAAATCCACTCCCAAAGCTTGAATATACGGCAGTTTCTGAATAATGCCTTGCAAATCCCCAATACCATCTCCGTTGCTATCATAAAAACTGCGCGGATAAACTTGATAGCCCACCGCCTTTTTCCACCAAGGATTATTTGCGGTCATCGTTAGCCTCCACCACTGTGACAAAAGCTTCCCAAGGGCGCAATTCTCTTGCCAAACTGGTAATAATCTCAGGATAATTGTGAATGATCGTTTTTCTTACGGCATATTGGCCTAAGTCCAGTGTTTGTTTGTCATCAGAGAAATTGCCCACCACTAACCATGTCTCACCTTGATAGCGACGCAAATAAGCAAAGATTTTATCCGTCGTCTCCAATAATTCAAAATCTCCCCAAATCATCAAAGGATAGGCTTTCCGTAATGCAATCAATTTTTGATAAGTATAAAAAATGGAGTTTTCATCAGTCAAAGCTTGTTCTACGTTAATAGTCTGATAATTAGGATTAACCTTTAGCCAAGGAGTTCCACTTGTAAAACCTCCATTGACATCTGCCGACCATTGCATAGGCGTACGAGCATTGTCACGCCCTTTACGATTAATGGCGGCGATAATCGTCTCTTTGTCGTAACCTTGAGCAAGGCGTTCGTAATAAAGATTGATACTTTCAATATCTTTGACTTGGCTGATATCGGTCACCGGGGAGTTGGTCATGCCGATTTCTTCTCCTTGGTATATATAAGGCGTGCCTTTCATCATGTGAAGAATGATAGCAAAAAGTTTCGCCGATTCTTCTCGGTATTCTCGGTCATTGCCCCAGCGTGAAATCACCCGAGGTAAATCGTGATTTTCCCAAAACAATGAGTTCCAACCTTCTTCTCCTAACTCAGTTTGCCAACGAGCCAAAGCGTGTTTTAACTCATTAATCTTTAAAGGTGTCCAATCCCATTTGCTCTTACCGGCTTCTTGATCCAACATTACGTGTTCAAATTGAAAAACCATGGAAAGCTCATGACGCTTAGGATCAGAGTATAGTTTGGCGATTTCCGGTGTCGCTCCCCAAGTTTCCCCAACGGTTAATAAGTCTTTATCCCCAAAGGTTGCCTGGTTCATTTCTTGTAAGTATTCATGGAGCTTAGGGCCATTATTCGTAATTTCTGCTTCGGGAATTTTGCCGATTAAATCAATTACATCCATACGAAAACCACCGATACCCTTATCAATCCAATAATTCATCATCGTGTAAATCTCATTGCGCAATTGAGGGTTCTGCCAATTTAAATCCGGTTGCTTCTTGCTAAATAAATGCAAATAATACTGCCCGCTAGCCTCATCTAAAGTCCAAGCACTACCTGAAAAATTCGAGGTCAAGCCATTAGGAACGCCACCATCTTTTGCCGGATCACGCCAAACATAGTAATCGCGATAAAGACTGTCTGGATTCTCTTTTGCTTCTACAAACCATGCGTGTTCATCAGAAGTATGGTTGACAACTAGGTCCATTACAATTTCAATCTGGCGTTTTTTCGCCTCTTGAATTAATAAATCCATCTCTGCCATAGTTCCGAATTCACTCATAATACGTTGATAATCAGAAATATCATAGCCATTATCATCATTAGGAGAAGCATAGACTGGCGACAACCAAATCGCCCCAATTCCCAACTTTGCCAAATAATCGAGTTTTGCAATAATACCTTTTAAATCCCCGATGCCATCTCCGTCACTATCGTAAAAGCTTCGAGGATAGACTTGATAAACCACCACTTCTTGCCACCAATGTTGCTCCATATTAAAAGCCTCCTATTGATTCTTTAAACTGTTTTAATTAGCAAAAATCACAAAACCTTTTGGAGAAATGATTGCTTCTTGGGCTACAGTTACCGATAAATTACTCACTAAAACTTCTCCGGAAACTGCCACATGTTTGGCTTCATCTCCAATGACGCCAGTGTTGAACACCCCAGTCAGCTTACCCGCTTTTGTTTCCCGACTGATTCGAATCATTCCCGATTTATCCTCCACCACTTCCCACTTCAGCTGACCTGCCGACAAAATTGGCTGCCAATTTTTGCGAAAAGCCACCAGAGTTTGAAAAAATTGGAACATATCTTGGTCTTGTTCATCAGGATCCCAAACCATACACTTGCGACAATCCGGGTCCATTTCTCCGGTCATGGCGTATTCATCACCGTAATAAATGCAAGGGGTCCCGGGTTGCAAGTAGGTAAAGGCCGTAACTTGTTTCATCAAGTCTTTGTCTCCTTTAGCCTCGGTTAAAATACGCGGCGTATCGTGGGAATCAAGTACGTTGAACTGTACTTGATTGGTCTGATCCCGGTAGTACATCAACTGCTGGTTAATCTCCGAAACCATTTGCTCAATAGGAATCACGCCTTTAATAAAATAATCCTTAATGGCATCCATATAGGCGTAGTTCATCACCCCATGGAATTCATCTCCTTGTAACCAGCTTTGCGAAGAATGCCAAATTTCTCCTAAAATATAAAAATCTGCTTTTGTCTCATCACATACTTGGCGGAACTTCTTCCAAAAATGATGATCTACTTCGTTAGCCACATCCAGTCGCCACGCATCAATATCGAACTCTTCAATCCAATATTTGGCAATATTTAAAAGATAAGCTTCTACTTTAGGATTTGCCGTGTTTAATTTCGGCATATGGGGTGTGAAAGCAAAAACATCGTAGGTCAGATCTTTTGCATCCTCAAAATCCTCTCCCGGCGTATAACTCACAGGAAACTCGTGAATGTGAAACCAATCTGCAAAAGGTGATTTAGAGCCATTTTTGATTACATCTTGCCACTGAGGAGAAACATCTCCCATGTGATTGAAGACCGCATCTAACATCACTTTCATGCCTCGATTGTGACACTCGGCAATCAATTTTTTTAACAAAGCTTCATCCCCAAAAGCCGGGTCAACTTTTAAATAGTCGATGGTATCATACTTGTGATTGGAATGGGCCTCAAAAATTGGGCAAAAATACAAGCCATTTACACCTAGCTCTTCCAAATGATCTAAATGTTCGAAGACCCCTTGCAAGTCTCCTCCAAAAAAATCTTGGCGGTCAGGGGCTTTAGAGCCCCAAGGTAGCGTTCCTTTAGGATCATTTGTGGTATCTCCATTGGCAAAACGTTCCGGAAAAATCTGATACCACACGGTTTTTTTTGCCCATTCCGGTACTTGAAACCGATCTGCCTCATGAAAATATGGCATACGAAAATAATTATTCGGCATGGCCAGCATGGTTTCTTTAAAAGGTAAAACGCCATGATCGCCATAGAAAATCTCTGTGTTATCCCGGCCAATTAAGTGAAACCCATAAGCCAATCGACTAAAGGGTGCAGTTGTTTCACAAATCCAATAATCATGAACATTGGTAGACAAATAACACTTCATTTCAATGGGATTTTCACACCAGTCCTCGTCGTTAATCCGATACGGGTCCCCATGCAGTAAAAAAGCTTGCTTTAAGTCTCCTCGAGCAGTCCGCAAACGAATCCGCATCGTCTCTTTTGTATATAAAAAGGCAAATTCACTGTCAGGACGATGATAAATTGCCGCTGTATTCATAATTGTTTCCCCTTTCATTTTCCGATTTTAGCATTATTATGGCATATTCCAGAAATGTTTTCAATAATTAAAGCAATCGATTGCGTCCGTAACCAGAGATATCTGTTTTGCGTTTATTCTATTACGAGTAATAAACCGGTTTTTAACACTACGACTTCCGCTTTATTTTAATTGATCACCTAACTATAGCTTAACGAACCCTTGATCAGAATGCAATCGATTGCTTTAAATCTATCACATTTTTAGTAAGCGTAATCATTTCGCTTTTGCAAGCTGTTAAAAGAGCCCTGACCCGCCATTGACCATTTTTTTCTTGAAAGCTGAAAAAGATGGGACTTGCTTTCAAAAAGGGATAATAACGCGGTTTATTTCATCAAAAAACTTATTTTCTCCCGTTGAAAGAACATCATTTTTTGGCTTTTTTTCTCACGACAGGCTAGAATTAAAAGTGTAAAGAAGAGGTCTCATAGGTTCCCCCAATTCCTATTAGACACCCCATCCTTATAAAGATGGCTCTTCATCTTTTCACTCTAGCTGTTCTATTGAATCCTTGATCCCCCAATCAAGAGATTCTCGTATATCTCCCTTTTTTGATATACCTCCCCCAACTAACCGAAAGTTCCCTGCTTTCGGTTTTTTTGTTACTTTTTGCGAGAATCCTCCAAAAAGCGCAAAATTTCTTCATAAACCAGCTGATTGTCCACTTCATTTAACACTTCATGTTTCATGTGTTCCATCACCACATTGGTGAGTTTGTGGTAGCCGATTTTTTTCAGTGTTTTTAAGGTGTCTGCTACTCCCCGAGAGCCACCCGTAATTTTGTCTTCAGCCCCCACTACATTTAAAATAGGCAAATCCGGATTTTGACATTGATAGCGATCATAGGCTTTCAATTGACGATCTCCTTCCCAAATTGTTAATAGACTACGCACGGGATAACGAGGGACCATTTTTTTATCTTCTTTGGCTTTGCGGTTATTTTCCGGATTGTTAGACAACCACTCTTGCTCCACCCCTAAATTTCCCGACAGATAATTTAACACAGGAGAATAAGCGAGCTCCCCACGGACTTTGATAAAGGCTTTCGCTAATTGAATTCCCACTGGTACCACGGTTACATAATTGGCGGTTCCCGTCAAAATCAACTTACTTAGAAATTGGTCATTTTTTTGCAAATAAACTCTGGCTAAAATCGAACCAAAGGAATGTCCAAAAAGAATCAAAGGACGATTAGGATAGCGTTTTTGTATCCATTGGCTAATGCTTACTTGGTCTGCCACCAAGCTGTCAAAATCTCGCATTAAACCAAAGCTATCCTGCTTCGATATACTCTTACCGTGACCTCGATTGTCTGACAAAATCACGGCATAGCCAGCTTGTTGCAAATAATGGGCGAACTCAAAGTAGCGTTCTTTATATTCCAAAGCACCATGAATAATTTGGACAACTCCTTTAGGTTCTCCTACTGAAAATTCTGCTAAAGCAAGTTGGGTGTGTTCTTCACCACTTAGGGTATGCAAGCGATAATTCATCTCATCTAACTCCTCTTCATTGAATCATTTTCTTTCTTTTCATCTTACGCTAGCTAGACTTTTAGAGCAACCAACACTGGTTATAAGGAGAAATAGTTGCATTTTTACTCCGATATGCGTATAACAGAACTAGAAGAATAAGGCGCACCTAAAAATCGCGTCTGGAATTTAAAATAAAGGGGGAGCGTTTGTGACACACTCCAAAAAAGAAAGGTTGGTCACCCATAGCAGCGGTCAATCCTTAGAAGAAATCAACGGCACCGTAGAAGTCCCTCAAGGAAAAGGTTTTTGGCGAACGTTATTAGCCTATTCTGGACCAGGAGCACTCGTTGCAGTGGGCTATATGGATCCTGGAAACTGGTCTACCTCCATTACTGGGGGACAAAATTTTCAATATTTACTCATGTCGGTGATTCTCATGTCCAGTCTGATTGCCATGTTGCTGCAATATATGGCAGCAAAACTCGGTATCGTAACCCAGATGGACTTAGCCCAAGCAATTCGGGCTCGAACTAGTAAGGCACTAGGCATCGTACTGTGGATCATTACCGAGTTAGCAATTATGGCCACAGATATCGCTGAAGTTGTAGGGGCGGCCATCGCCTTGTATCTCCTTTTTGGGATTCCCTTGTGGATTGCTGTTTTTATTACCGTTTTTGATGTGTTATTGCTCTTGCTTTTAACCAAAATCGGCTTCCGTAAAATTGAAGGCATTGTGGTCTGTTTGATTTTTGTCATTCTCTTTGTCTTTGTTTATCAAGTAGCATTATCCAATCCTGATTGGAGCGTGGTGATAAAAGGTTTTATCCCCACACCAAAAACCTTTGCGGAAACACCTACCATTGGAGGACAAACCCCTTTAACTGGTTCATTAGGAATTATCGGCGCAACGGTTATGCCCCATAATTTGTACTTGCATTCCGCTGTCTCCCAAACGCGGAAAGTAGATCATCAAAATGAAAATAGTGTGGCTCAAGCTGTTCGCTTCACCACTTGGGATTCCAATATCCAGCTTTCATTAGCCTTTGTCGTAAATGCCTTACTGTTAATTATGGGGGTAGCGGTTTTTAAATCCGGTTCTGTAAAAGACCCTTCTTTCTTCGGTCTCTTTCAAGCTTTGTCTGACCCTTCTGTGATGAACAATGGGCTTTTGATGAATGTGGCGAAAACTGGGCTCTTGTCCACTTTATTTGCCGTGGCCCTCTTAGCTTCCGGGCAGAACTCCACCATTACCGGCACCTTAACCGGACAAGTTATTATGGAAGGTTTTATTCATTTGAAAATCCCGATTTGGTTGCGGCGTTTGGTTACTCGTTTGATTTCCGTAATTCCGGTTATGGTCTGTGTACTACTCACTCGCAGTGACAATCCCATCGAAGAACACCAAGCATTGAACAACTTGATGAATAACTCTCAAGTGTTCCTAGCCTTTGCGCTGCCATTTTCCATGTTGCCGTTATTGATTATGACAAATAGTGCTACTGAAATGGGCACTCGCTTTAAAAATCGTCCCATCATTCAAGGCTTAGGCTGGCTTTCAGTGATTGCTTTGACCTATTTGAATTTACGAGGTTTACCGGATTCGATTCGAGGGTTCTTTGGTGACAATCCCAGCACCAGTGAAATAACCCTCGCCAATGGCATTGCCTATTGCTTAATTGCCGGAGTTCTAGCCTTGTTGGCTTGGACCATTTGGGACTTGTACAAAAACAACAAACGTTACCATGATTCATTGAAATAATTCAGTTAAAGCTTTTTACATTAAAATAATTGATTGAAAAAGAGAAAGGATTGCGGCACATTCCTTTCTCTTTTTCTAAGCATTGTATTTTAAACCTCTCCAGCCTTAAATTGTACAGATAATTTTGAATTCGTTATACTTAGTGAAAGAGTATTTTCCAGAAAGGATGATTCTTATGGAAAAAAAATCTTCACACCGCTTGATTTCCTTTCTAGGTGGCAAGACGAGTTATTATATCTTAGGTTTAATCTGTCTCTTTGCGATTACCGTGTTGTTGTTACGGGAAGTCTCTTTTTTGTATGAGCCAATTATGGTGCTGATTGGGACAATTTTACCTCCAGTAATTTTCGCCCTCGTTTTGTATTACACTTTATGCCCCATTGTAGATTTTGCGGAAAGTAAAAAAATCCCCCGTACCATTAGCTTGATTGCCTCCTATATCCTTTTAGTAGCGCTGTTAATCTTTGGCGGGTTTCAGTTATTTCCTTTAATCAGCCAACAGTCAGTGGAGTTATTTGATCAGCTTCCCAGCTTAGCCGAAGACTTTCTGGCAGGCGTGCAGTCTTTTGTCAACAACACTCCCTTTGCCGACGAATTTCAGCAATTGACTACTTCTTTGGATTCCCTCACTGAAAGTGTCATTGCTTTTCTCAGTGAAAATTGGCAAGATGGCGCTCGGGGACTAGGCACCGTGGTTTCCACGATTTCCACTGTGGGCATCACGTTGTTTACCGGACCGATTATCGCTTTCTTTTTAATTAAAAGTCCTAAGAAATTTTACGATACCTTGATGTCCATTATTCCTCCCCGGTTTCGCCGTGATGTAAAGGAATTAATCACCATTGCCAACCAACAAATTGGCGCTTTTTTAAAAGGCCAGGTTATTGCCTCTGTCTTATTAGGATTGATTTATTGGGTTGTCTTTGTATTAATTGGTTTAAAATATGCCACTTTAATTGCCTTAGCAGCGGGAATTTTAAATATTGTGCCTTATATCGGTTCGTTTATCGCCTTTTTGCCAGGACTGTTTGTGGCTTTCCAAGACTCCGGTTTTATGGTGGTGAAATTTGTCATTGCTTGGTTTGTCGTCCAACTTCTTCACGGAGATCTAGTAGTTCCTCGCGTTTTAGGCAATCGGCTTAAAATTCATCCTATTACAATTATCGTTGTCTTAATGGTCATGGGAGATTTACTAGGCTTTTTCGGAATCGTTTTAGGAATTCCTATTTATACGTTGATTAAACTGTTGACCGTCTTTGTCTTCCGTAAGTTTAAACAACGCTACAATCGCTATTTTGGCAATGAAGGAACCTATGAACAAACCGAGTTTTCTGAAAAGGATTACTGAAAGGACGTGTTAAAATGAAAGTTGTTTTCCATGTAGATGAAGTGGCCAAATGGTCAGAAGCAAAGAAAAACATTCACAACCTAAAAGTCGCTAGCCCCACTATGCAAATCGTATTATTAATTAACGGAGCCGCCATCACCGGGCTTTTAGATCCCGAACAGCAAGAATTTATCGAGACTGGCGAAGCTGAAATTCACGCTTGTCGCAATGCGTTACGGGGGTTTAAAATTGAAGAAGAACGCCTGCCTGCTAAAGTTACTGTCGTCCCCGCTGGCGTCTTAGATTTAGTCAAATTGCAACACTTAGGTTATGCCTATATCAAGCCATAAAAATGCCCCGGTAATCACAAAATCAACGTGATTACCGGGGTTCTTTAGACGCT
>NZ_JBCOJC010000061.1:0-10631 GCF_040925905.1 Enterococcus sp. 2201sp1_2201st1_C11_2201SCRN_220225 | reverse complement strand
GTCTGCCCCTTGTGCAATTGCTTGTTTTAGAAATTTCACTTGTTCTTTTGCCGTTAAGTTTTCGTCCGTATTCACAATGACTAGGTCGATTTTTTGATCTTTGGCAGCCATTTTTAAACCGTATTTTAAAGAAGCCCAGCGATTGCTGTCAGAATCTGGTAAAATCACGGCGATTTTGCCTACCGCAGAATCATCATAACTGTTAAAGATCATCACGCCTAGAATCACCGCAAGAATTGCCAAAAGGCCTTCTAATAAAAGAAAATATTTATTTTTTTTCATTAGTTGTCTCACCTCCTTGGATCATTTCTTCTCCGCCATAGCGAAAGCCTTGCTCTAAAACTTGTCGGTTTTCTTCAGTAAACAAAACTGCGGGAATCACGATCGAAACGGTAGTTCCTTCATCTAACTGGCTTTCAATCAGTAAGCCATAGTCTTTGCCAAAGAACAGTTGCAGGCGTTTGTTCACATTGACTAACCCAACACCAGAACCCATTTTAGGAATTTTCCCATCATCAGCCAATAGACTGGCCACTTGTTCTTGGGACATGCCTAATCCATTGTCGGATACGCTTAAGATGACGGTACCCTCAACGAGTTTTCCGGTAATCTTAATTTCCCCGGCATCGTCTAAATTGCCCACTGCATAATTCAAGCTATTCTCCAAGAGAGGCTGCAAAACCAGTTTGACAATGCTATATTGTAAGACTTCTGGCTCGATGTCAAAGGTCACTGACACTTGTTCTTGGTAGCGTTGATTTTGGATGTTCATGTAACTTTTAGCATGTTGCAGTTCATCGGCTACCGAAATTACCGTCCGCCCAGAAGACAGACTGATCCGAAAGAGCTTAGCTAACTGAGTTACCATAAAGACCGCTTTATCATTTTGCTCTCCTTCAATCATCCAAGTAATCGATTCCAAAGTATTGTACAAAAAATGAGGATTGATTTGACTTTGTAAAGCATCCAGTTCACTTTTGCGTCTTTCATTATGTTCTAGAATCACTTCATCCATCAAAGCATCGTTTTTTTCATAAGAGCGTTGGATGGACTGGCCTAAATGCTGAATCTCCGAGGAGCCCCCGATGTAGATATTAGGTTTTTTACCAGATTCATACTCCACTACTGAATCATTTAATTGTTGTAGCGGTCGAGAAATACGCAAGGAAATCAAGCGATTCACTCCCAATAAGACCATAGTCATCATCACGATGTACAAAGCCAGCAACAGCCCCACTCGAAAGCGTTCTTGAACAAACGTAGACTGAGGGATTACCCCGACCAGCTTCCAGCCAGTATAACTGATATCATTAACAATGACTTTCCGCGTTTCTCCCTCAAAGGTTTCGCTATAGGTTCCTTCTTTTGCCGTGGCGGCACTTAAATTATTCTCTTGGGCTAGTTTTTTTGACAGTTGGGTTTGTTGGGGATGATAGATAATCTCTCCTTGGCTGTCACATAAGTAGTAGTATTTGCTAGTTGAAGCCGTATTTAGCTCAGCCATTAAGTGGGAAATACGATAATAATTCATATCCACTAAGAGCACCCCTAGTTGGGAATCCCCTTCATCATTTAGCTCCACTCCCCGACTTAATGAAAGCACCCAATCATATTGCGCTTTCCCATTTTCAAATAAGTTTTGAATATGGGGCGTGGAAAAATGAATGTTTTCCACTTTGTCCATGGCTTGTTGAAACCAAGCTTGCTTGGTGACATTCGGGTCTTCTTTTTGAGTTGCCACAGGTTCTGCTGCCACTAAACTACCGTAGTTATTGTACAAAGCGATGCTAACCAGATTTTCTTTATTGCTTTCATATAAGAGGTTCATCCCGGTATGAATTTCTTGGGCACCACCAGAAAAGCTATTGCCCTTGACCACATCATAGTAAACCGTATCCGAAATCTGGCGCATACGCATCAAATAATTTTCCATGGAATCTCTCGTTTGATCCATCATCTCTTGGGTGTTGGCGATTTCTTTTTCTTTCGATAAAGAAGAAAACTGCGCATAAAGTAAGATACCCGTGGTTAAGGTAACAAAGAAAGATAATAATGAAAAAATAGTCATCAAAATGGATTGAAAGCCCCTAGAAGGCGGGCGATTTTTAAATTCATTACTCACCTTCACCATTCCCCGTTCGATATTTTACAGGCGATAAACCAAAGCGCCGTTTAAAAACATAGCTAAAATAATTGGGATCAGAATAGCCCACTTTTTGACCGATTAAGTAACTTTTTTCATCTGTCTCTAACAGCAAGCGAGAAGCTTTATCCAAGCGATAATCGGTTAAGTAAGTAATAAAAGACATCCCTGCTTCTTTTTTAAACATGGAAGAAAAATAAGTATTGGACACCCCTAACTCCTGACAAACAGCGGCCAGTGAAAGCTTGTCGTCTCCATAATTGTGACGCACGTAATCTTGAGCTTTTAAGACCAATGATTTGGTCGTATGACTGCGAGCGGTCCGCATTTTTTCATGAATCAAAAGACACGTGTCCAACAACCAGTTTTGCAATGCAGCGGGCTCTAACTCCGGTACAATGCGGTAAAGTTCTTTAATATTCCCAGTCAAAGGTTCAATACAAGCATTGTTGTTAACAGCAAAACGATACAATGTCCCAATCAATTCTGAAATCACCACAGTGTACTGTCCTAAGTTTTTCGTGTCTTCAAAAAGCTGATTCAGATAAGTCTGGGCGGCTTGTTCAATGGCAGCTGGCGGGCCCACGTGAATTTTTTTCAAGAGTTCTGCTAAGGCTAAGTCATTGGAAATGGTAAACTTTTCCATTTCTTGCGGCGCCACTTCTTGAATGTTGATCACTTGTGAAGCACCGTAAATTCCTCGGTAAGAAACTGCCATTCGTGCACTAGTATACGAATTATCCAAATCCAAAATTCGCTGACAAACTTGTCCTACTCCAATGGTAACCACCGCTTTGATTTTGTGTAAAACATACTTACAAAAACGGCCACACTCATCTGTTAATCTCGTTAATTCGCCTTCATTTTTCAACTGCACCAGCATGATGGTCTCTCCTAAATAGGAAAAGTAAACCGCCTGCCATTTTTCATTGAAAAACTCCTCTGCTTGTTTTTGAACCGCGGTTACCAATAACAAGGATTTCATTTCTTCTTTGATTTGGCTTAAAGAAGTATGTAAAACTAAACAACAATACAGTGGCCCTTGTAAGGAAATTTGATAATTCGTCAAATAACGTTCCACTTCTGTTTCTTTAATGCGCCCTTCAATTAACGTGGCGTAGAAATTATTTTGCATCAAAGGTAGCGATTCTTCGTAATAGTGCTGGAGTATTTCGATATTTTGATTCTCGTTGAATTCCTTATCGAGTTTTTCTTTTAACTGGGTGAAAACTTGCATTAATTCCACAGAACTTGCAGGCTTTAAAATATAATCACCTACTTCTAGGCGCAATGCTTCTTTCACATAATCAAATTCATCGAAGCCGGTAAAAATCAAAATTTTAGTAGCCGGATATTCGGTTTTAACTTGACTGATTAATTCCAAACCATCCATATAAGGCATTTTAATATCCGTCATAATCACATCGGGTTGGAACATTTCGGCCAATTCCAAGGCTTTCAAGCCGTTGTTTGCGGTTCCAATTACTTCAAAGCCCAATTCTGCCCAATTTAACTTTTTGATGATGACTCGCAAAATATCCTCTTCATCATCTACGAGTAATAAACGATATTTCTCCACGGCTTCACCTTCTCTATTCAATTTAACCTTATTTATCAATCTAAAAAACAAGGATTTTTCGCAACGCTTTCATTATAACCTAAATGCTTTAAATGAAAAGGGCAAGTTCTTCTACAGTTGCCAAGGATTGGCTGGTTGAATTGTCGGTTTAACTATACTAAGATAAATGCCGAAAAAGCCAATCCCGCCATTTTCTTTCCCTATGAAAAAAGAGCAGTGGTTTTCCCACTGCCCCTTTTCGTTCCTGTTTATTTCTTTTGAACATATTTCAAGCAGTCAAGTGTTACGGCTACTAGAATAATGATTCCAGAGAAGACAAATTGCAAGTTGGTGTCAATTCCTAAGATGGTCAATGCGTAAGTCAACGCGGTAAAGATGACCACCCCTACAACAACACCGGAGATTTTCCCAATCCCACCAGTAAAGGAAACGCCGCCGACCACACAGGCTGCAATGGCATTCATTTCCCAACCTTGTCCATAAGCGGCTGAACCAGATCCAACCATCCGGGCACATTCAAGCCAAGAACCAAAGCCATACAACACACCGGCTAAGACAAAAGCGCCCATGGTTACGGCAAAGACAGAAATCCCAGATACGGCAGCAGCCTCAGGGTTGCCCCCCACGGCATACAAGTTTTTCCCAAAAGTAGTTTTATTCCAAATGAACCAAACGATCACAATGGCTGCAATGGCCCAAATGATAATGGAAGGAAAACCATTTAATTTTGGAATAATCATATTCGGAATAGCTGGATCAATCGCCCCAAAGGAGACCCCTTTTGTGGCATAAGTGACTAAACCAAAGATAATCAACGTGTTCGCCATAGTAGAAATGAAGGGGTGCATGGAGAAACGAGCGGTAAAGAAGCCGGCAATCGTCGTAAAGAAGGTAGATAAGACGATACACGCTACCAAAGCAAGAATCACACGACTTCCTAAAGACATCTTCGTAAAGTCAAAGATGTGACCGAAAACGCCCCCGGTATTGATTCCTTGGTGCATGATAATGGTGGCAGCAGTCATGCCCATCCCTACCATCCGACCGATGGATAAGTCCGTCCCGGTTAAGAGAATCAACCCGGCAACCCCTAGCGCTAAGAACATTTGCGGAGAAGCTTGTTGCAAGATATTCAAGATATTGTTATAGGTCAACAGTGGTGAGCCTTTGACGATTGGTGTAATAATTGCTAACACCACAAAGACTAAAATAATGGCAAAGTACAAGCCGTTTTGTAATAAAAAGTCTCGACGGTTAAAGGTATATTGGTAGTTTTCCCAGCGTTGTTCCAGAGTTTCTTTGAAAGAAAAGCGAGACATCCGCAACAAGTCCAACAAGTGATACTTATGGGTAAAGGCATTGTGTTGACGATCTTTAATGCGACGTAGTTCTTCTTTATAGCCCATTTTCGTATCAAAAATTTTATTTTTGTAAACGTATTTCTCTTCTTTGATTTCTTGACTATCAGATAGCTTCGCCAGTTCTTGTTCATGTTCTTTAGCTAATGTATTTAATTTCAGCTGATAATTGGCTTTGGCTAAAACTTTTTCTTGAGCTACGCTGTCTTTTACCGGTTGATAATAGGTTTTATCAAAGTTTTCATTTAAGTAACTTTCCGCTTGGGCAACCAGTCCGGCTACTTGCCCTTTGTTTTGTTCTTCCACTTTTTTTGCGGTTTCTAATTCTTGTTTTAATTCTGCGATTTTAGCAGTTTTTTCATCTTTTGAAATACTTTTATCCCGCTTGGTGCTTTCGATTAGACTCAAGAGGGAAATTACTTTATCCGTTCCTTCTAGTCTAAGGGCATTGACCTGATCTTGAATCTTGCCAACGTATTCATCAATCGGCTGCCGTAGCTTCATTTCCTCTTCAGGGGACAAAGTTTTACCTTTTGCAGTTGCCATACTTCTATTTCTCCTTTTTTATAGGTATTTTGCACTGAGCGTTAATAGCTCTTCTTGATTGGTTTCAGCGGTGTTTACAATTCCCGACAGGCGACCATTGGACATAACCCCGATTCGGTTGGTGATACCGAGAATTTCGGGCATTTCCGAGGAAACTACGATAATCGTCTTGCCTTGTTTCGCCATATTGATAATCAGTTCATAAATTTCATACTTGGCTCCCACGTCAATCCCCCGGGTAGGTTCATCCATCATAAAGACATGGGGATTACGTTCTAACCAGCGTCCGAAAATAACCTTTTGCTGATTTCCCCCAGACAAACTAGAAATTGCATCATTGGGACCCATGGCCTTGGTGTGCATGACTTTAATCTGATTGACTGTAGCTTTTTCCATTTTTTCGTTGGATAAAGCCGGCCCTGCTTTGTATTGAGGCAAGTTGGCAATGGTGGTATTAAAGATCAAATTGCCTTTGCCAAAGAGTCCATTGGCTTTGCGTTCTTCGGTAATCAAAGCAAATCCGTGATCCATCGCTTCTTTGGCACTGTTAAAGTTCATCAGTCTTTCATTGAAATAGACCCGACCAGCAGCTCGTGTCCGAATGCCGAAAATTGTTTCTAAAAGTTCCGTACGGCCTGCTCCCACTAAACCGTAAAGACCAAAGATTTCTCCTTTTTTCACATCAAAGGATACATCTTGTAATTGGGGTTCAAATTTAGTGGACAAATGGCGAATGGATAAAATCGGCTCACCTGGCGTATTGTCTACCGGTGGGAAACGATTGTCTAAGGAACGACCCACCATGGCGGCAATTAATTCATTCATATTGGTCTCTTGAGTCGGCTTGGTCGTGACCAATTTCCCATCCCGTAAAATGGAAACTTCATCACAGATTTCAAAAATTTCATCCATCTTGTGGGAGATGTAAATAATCGCAATGCCTTCATCCCGCAGTTTGCGCATCATCTCAAATAATTTATCCACTTCTTGGACAGTTAGTGAAGAAGTAGGTTCATCTAGTACAATCACTTTAGAGTTGTAAGAAATGGCTTTACCAATTTCACACATTTGTCGCTGGGAAACAGACATGGTGCGCATCGGTTGGCTCAAGTTTACGGTGATTCCTAGTTTCCGAAAGAGTTCGGAAGCTTCTTTACGCATCCGGCGCTCATCTACCATCCCGAAAGAATTCAAAGGATAACGACCTAAAAATAGGTTATCGACCACATTGCGTTCCAAAGCTTGGTTTAATTCTTGATGGACCATGGCAATGCCGTTTTCTAACGCTTCTTTCGGTTCGGTAAAGTTGACTTCTTTGTTTTCGATGAAGACACTCCCTTCATCTTTTTGATACGTCCCAAAGAGGCATTTCATCATGGTGGATTTGCCTGCACCATTTTCCCCCATTAGTCCCATTACAGTGCCCCGTTTCACATTTAAATTAATGTGATCAAGGACGCGATTACGACCAAAGGATTTGCTCATGCCTCGTATGGATAAAACGATGTCGTCTTTTTCTTCTGTCATAGTCTCTACTCACTTCTTTAAAATATTTTTCACTTCTGATCCTCTAGTTGGCAACAAACCGATTGACCAAAATAAACAAGCGGAATACCCGAAACGAATTTCGATTTCAGCTAGTAATGCCTATTCCGCTTATTTCCAACAACTTTGCGCTACTCCTAATTAGCAAACTGGAACTGCAACAATCAAAATGTCACAGTCCCAGAGAGCCTGTAAAAATTATTGGTTAAGCAGTGAGGTATAAGATGCCCCGTTATCTGTTTTCACCATGTTAATTGCAAATGCATCGTATTCACTTGGGTTACCAAGACGGTTGGTGATGTTAGATTCTGTTTGACCATCACCGGCAATGTATTCGACTTTCAAGTTCAATAAATCATCATAGGCTTCTAACAATGGTTGGTAAGTAGAACCTAAGAAGTTGTCAGAAGAGTTGTAGATGTTCAACCAAACTTTCTTTTCAGGAGATTTTGAAGCGTCCAATTGTTTTGAAACTGGTTCGTAAACTTTAGTAGAATCAGTGAAATCTTTGTAGTTTTCTGCAGTAACTGCTACGTTCAACGCGTAGTAAGAACGTTCATCTTCTTTATAAACGTAAGCATCTTCCCCTAGTACGTTGCCCGCTTCATCTTCAGTACCAATCCCAGTGTCAATGTCCACACCATCTAACGCGTTACGCAATACGCGCAATGTTAAGTAAGCTTGAACGTCTGCGTGTTGGCTAACGGTACCACCGTAACCTTCTGCAATGGCTGCAACAGCATCGCTATTAGCATCATAGCCAAAGGTTGGTACTTTGTTGTCTTTTGACCAAGAGTTAAAGATTGACATGCCCATACCGTCATTGTTTGAAGCGATTACATCGATTTGTTCATCAAAAGAAGATGCCCAAGTCCCAATAGCGTTACCAGCCGTAGCCGCATCCCAAGTTGCTCCGGAATTGTTTTTCATTTCTTGAGAAGCCAATTCCCGAATTTTATAGCTCTTACCATTTACTTCTAAAGTACCATCTTGAACGGATTTCGCTTTGCCGTCCACGTTGGTCCCGATTGGTTCGCTGACAATCCCGCCGTCACCTTCAACGCCAGTGCCTAATGCTTCCCGAACCCCTCGTGTACGAGCGATGGAGTCATTGTGACCTACATCCCCAATGGCCAATACATATCCGATAATCCCATCACCATTACGATCGATGCTATCAATATTTTTTTCAATGTAGTCTTTGATCATGGTTCCTTGAACTTCTGCCCCTTGTTTTGCATCAAAACCTACATAATAGGTATTGTCGTTGAAACTTAACGCTGCCTTATCCAATTCACCAGTGGAGGAGTTAGATGGTTGGCGGTTAAACCAAACTAGTGGTTTGTCCTTATTCGCCACAGTGGAAGTTGCGCTATCGCCACCGCCATTGGAGCCATCTGTTTCACTGTCGCCTCCAGAACCACAGGCAGTCAATGAGACCGTCATCCCCAAGGCCAAAGTCAAAGCCAACAAAGCATTTTTCTTTTTCATACAAAATTTCCCTCTCTTCCAGCACAAATGTATGCGCTTTATTTAAAGTCAGTATAACGATTTGCCAGTTGTCCGAACATAGAAATTTTTTCGGAAAAGATTGAAATTTTTAGGATTTTGTTAAAAAGCTATACAAAAAAACACCCACCTAGCAGGATTGCTAGGCAGGTGTTTCACAAGTTCTTTATTTAGCAGTGTTTGTTTCAAATAATGGACTAACCGGTTTGTTTTCGTGAATCCGTTTAATCGCTTCACCCATTAACTCACCCACAGAGATTTCGTCAAGTTTTTCTAGACGACGATCTTCTGGCAAGTAAATGGAGTCTGTTACTACTAGGCGCTCAATGGCAGAATCTTCAATCCGTTGCAAAGCTGGACCAGATAATACCGGATGAGTACAAGAAGCATAGACGCTTTTCGCACCCGCTTCTTTTAAAGCGTTAGCCGCTAAGGTAATGGTACCGGCTGTATCGATCATGTCATCGATTAGCACACAGGTTTTACCTTCCACATGGCCGATGATGTTCATAACTTCCGCCACATTCGCTTTTGGTCGACGTTTGTCAATAATGGCGATTGGTGCTTTTAAGAATTCCGCCAATTTACGGGCCCGAGTTACCCCACCGTGGTCAGGAGATACCACAACTACATCGTCTCCTTGAATGCCTTTTTCTAGGAAATAATTGGCAATCAATGGTGCCCCCATCAAATGATCCACAGGAATATCAAAGAATCCTTGGATTTGAGAAGCGTGTAAATCAAGACAAAGCACGCGATTTGCGCCCGCTTTTTCAATCATATTGGCAACTAGTTTGGCAGTGATTGGTTCCCGAGAACGCGCTTTACGATCTTGGCGAGCATAGCCATAATAAGGCATCACCACATTGATGGTTTTTGCGCTAGCCCGTTTTAAGGCATCAATCATAATCAATAATTCCATCAAGTTGTCATTGACAGGACTTGATGTGGATTGGACTACATAGACGTGAGAACCACGAATACTTTCTTCAATGTTGACTTGGATCTCGCCATCAGAGAATTGATTAACGGAACATTTTCCCAATTCAACGCCAACAGCTGCTGCAATTTTTTCAGCTAATGGACGATTGGAATTCAAGGCAAAAATCTTCAATCTTGGATCAAAATAATGGTTAGACATGAGAACCTCCGCTTTCTTGATTGTTGTCATCGAACTTTCGAAAACAAAAAAAGACTACTAGATACCAGTATTACTTCCTAGTAAATAGTAGTCATTTTCTGTAAATAAATCAAGTTTTTTCTCTATCTTTGTGAAACAATCTAATCCCACTATAAAAATAAAGCTGTACTTTTGTAGAAGTTAAAATAGCTCATTAATAAATTGTATAGGATAGAAAGATTGCATAAACTTTATTCGATTACAATAAATGGGAAAACCACATTTACTATAACTTAACTAGAAGTATTAATGCACTTATTTAGGTTGCAAGGTTATTTTCTCTTTCTTGGAAGGTTGGTGCACTTCACCATTAATTTTAATCTTTCCATAAAAATAGGTTGCAGTAAATGAGATAACACAGCTTAAAATCATACAAATAAAGAAGGTTGGCCAAAATTCAAATGGAATAGATAAGAAGCCAGGTAATCCACTAATCCCTACAGAAGTTGCTAAAATATGTTGAGTAGCCATAAACCCACCTATTAATCCAGAAGTAAGAATTGCACAGATAAATGGAAACTTATATTTCAAGTTAACCCCAAACATTGCTGGTTCAGTAATCCCCATATAAGCAGACAAACCTGCCGCTAGTCCGACACCTTTTAGCTTCTTTTCTTTCACTAAAAAGTTCATAGCAATCGCAGCCGAACCTTGAGCTAGACTAGACATCACACCAATTGGCCAGATGTAGTCACCACCATTAGCCATCAATTGAATATGAATTGGTAAGAAAGCATGGTGCATTCCGGTTACTACTAATGGCGCTAAGCC
>NZ_JBCOJC010000060.1:0-10733 GCF_040925905.1 Enterococcus sp. 2201sp1_2201st1_C11_2201SCRN_220225 | reverse complement strand
TGGCGCACAAAACGCGCCACATCTTCGACTAATTTTTATTAGATTTGTCTCCACCAACACGATTTGACGAAGAGCCGCATTTTTGTGATTACAAGTTAGTTCAATTTTGCTCCTAGACGTTCTACGTCCCGAGCAATTACTAATTCTTCATCAGTTGGGATTACAAAAACTTTCACCTTGGAATCAGGAGCAGTAATTTCTGCTTCTTCACCATGGATCAAATTGTTCACTGTTTTATTTAATTTAATGCCAAACCAAGACATTGGTTCCAAGACAGCTTCGCGAATGTAAGCCGCATTTTCCCCTACACCGGCAGTAAAGACGATGGCATCTACCCCGTTCATCACTGAGATGTATTGGGCAATGTATTTACGGATGCGATCTGCATAGATTTCCAAAGTCAATTCAGCATCATTATTATGACTCGCCGCAGCTTTTTGGATATCCCGCATATCACTAGAAATACCAGTCAAACCAAGAATCCCGGATTTTTTGTTCAAAATATCGATGAATTCATTCACATCTTCAATGCCTTCTTTACGCATTAAATAAGGAATTAAAGAAGCATCAATATCACCAGAACGAGTCCCCATCGTCACCCCAGCAAGTGGTGTGAAGCCCATGGAGGTATCTACTGATTTCCCACCTTTAACCGCAGTGATGGAAGCCCCATTGCCGATATGGCAAGTGATAATTTTAGTTTCTTCAGCAGGTTTATTTAAGAATTCAATCGCCCGTTCTGAAACAAAGCGATGGCTTGTTCCGTGAGCACCGTATTTCCGTGCAGCGTATTTTTGGTAGTATTCCATTGGGATGCTGTACATGTAGTTCACAGCTGGCATCGTTGCGTGGAATGACGTATCAAAAACGGCCACTGAAATAATATTTGGTAAAATATGTTTAAAGGCTTTGATTCCCATGGCATTTGCTGGATTGTGTAATGGCGCTAGTTCAGCTAATTCTTCAATTTTTGCCAAAACATCGTCGGTGATGATCGTAGAGTCTTTGAAGTATTCCCCACCGGCTACTACTCGGTGGCCCACACCGGTAATTTCATCGTAGCTTTGAATGATTTGCAATTCAATCAAATCATCCAATAACATTTGTACTGCCACTTCATGGTCTGGGATATCTTGGATTTTTTCTTCTTTTTGATCTACGCCATATTTAATAGTGAAAATGGAATTTGGCAAACCGATGCGTTCCACAATTCCTTTAGCGATCACCGTTTCAGCGGGCATTTCATACAGTTGCCATTTCAAGCTAGAACTTCCGGCATTGATTGCGATTGTCTTACTCATGTTCAGTCTCCTTCAACGATATATTTATTAAGTTTTATACTAAGTTCGAGGCTTTCCAGTCTTCGAATTGGGTAAAGAATTCAGTGATTTTCACTGGGTCTTTTAAAGTAGCGAGTTTAGCTACAAGCACTTCAGGCACTTGCTTGCTATGTTCACCATGGTTTTGTAAGAGAATGATACTTTTCCGGGAAGCTTTGTTTAAGAAAAGTTCATCTGGTAATTGGATAATTCCTTGTAAATAAACCTTTTCGGTAAAGAGTTGTTTCAACTGCGGCCCTTGCTCACTCTCTAGGAAATTACTTGGTACTAGAAACAGCCCATAGCCATTTTCTTTCGTATAATTCATCCCTTGTTCAATCAAGAGATGATGAGCATAACTGTGCCCTTCACTAACACCCGTCAAAAAGCTCTGTGCCTGCTCATCGTTGGGATAATAGCCCACAGGTAAATCACTTAAGACCACATCTACGGGATCAACTAATAAATCCTGTAAAGCATCTTGGTGATAAAGGGTCAAATCACTTTGGGTCCACTGAGCATCTGCAGCAGCTACTGCCAAAAGGGTTTCATCAATGTCCACACCAAAACCTTTTACAACTCGTTTGGCCAAAGTCAAATTGGTCAAAGAGGTTAAAATAAGATTTCCCATTCCCACCGCTGGATCAAACAAACTTAACGTTTCTTCTTTAGCAAAGAGTTGCTCGATTAGATAGACAAATAAAAAACCAATGCCATCTGGTGTCAATTGGTGGTTCGGTTGTAATTGTTCCGTCTTACTACCTTTTAGCAATAAAAGTTGGGACAATTTACGAATTTCTTCTGGTTCTAACGCTTGCTCTTGCAAGGCTTCATATAAGCCCTCAATTCGCTTCGTGGTAACCTCATCTGGTTGATCATTTTGTACTCGCACTTGGTATTCATCTAAAACGTTTTCCACATTTTCGATATAGGCTTCGATAAATGAGGTACTCAAGGCATTTTGTAGCAACTGGATGGCTTCCAGATGCAATCCAAAAGCTTTTTCGATCTTTTCTGGGAACACACTGCCACCTCGATTTCTATAATTGTAACAACTTACATACCTGTCTTATTCTAGCGGATTATCCTTGATTTATCAACGGATAATCCGCTTTTTCTTTGTGAAGTAGTAAACAGTCTTTACTATTATTACGCCACACAAAAAGAGCAGCGGACTGTGATTTCTCCCGTTGCTCTCTGTGCTAGTGTTCTTCACTTGGTGTTTCTTTTCTCACAAGTTTTCTTCTTCCTGTTTCTTTAAAAAATCAGGATAAGAGTACCGATAGCTTCGTTCATTGGACCAAATACGTAGATTGAAGACCTCTTCTTCCACAAAAAATTCCACTCGTCCCTGATTAAAGAGTACCTCTCCAGAAGTTGGCCGCTGTTCTAGGGGAAGTTGCAGATAATTGTACCAAAACATTTCACGCATCAATTTCACTTCGTAAGCACGCTGGGTTCGCGCCGCTAAATTTGCCGTCATTTGGCGGTTTTCCAAGGCTTGATAAAAAACCATCCCTACAATTAACAACAAACCTAAGGCCGATAGCAATACGCCAGCTTTAGGAGGCGCCAATGAGAACTTTGCCATACCCCACTCTCCCATCTAAAAAAGTAAACGTCACCAATAAACTAGGGCCAACTTTTTCTACTGCGACTTCTTTGACCCCCGTCAACAAAGGATGATAACCGCCCTTTAAGCGTTTAATAAAGGTTTTATTGACCAGCTTAAATTCTGCTTGATTGCCCTCTTGATCACAAAAAGTAAAACTGTCTGGAGCAAAACGGCTAAAGGTCATTTCTTCTGTTTCATACTCCAATTGAATCAACGCCACTTCTAACTCTTGTTCTCCATACCGCTCTAACTTACTGCTTATTTTTTGACTAGTGGTCATAATGGGGGTCATCATCAAAACAGCTAATGCCAATACCCCTAGCGCTACTAAACATTCAATCAATGTGAAAGCTTTGAGAGAGCCAGTGGATGACCACTTCATCTTGGGAATTGGTAACTTTTGCTTGGCGCAGATTTTTTGTAAATTCCACATGATACACCTCGTTTCCATAGTCCAGCTTTCGACTCAGTTTGCCACCGTGAATTCGATACTCTCGGACTTCTTCATATAAAGCACGAGTCCCCCTTAACTTTTCGTATTGTCGCTGTTCTTGTTTTAACAAATTGAGAGTGGCTCCTTGATAAAACAAAACACACAACGTCAACATACTTAAAGCGATTAAGCTTTCCAAAAGCATCGAGGCTTTATTCCAAGGATTTTTCAAAACGGCCACCTCCCAACTGAAATTGATAACGATAGGTAATATTGCGCTTTTCCCAAATGAATTTAACTTTTACCAATTCACTGGGGTGTCCTTTTCTAGCTAAAAATTTAATTTCTGAAATCGAATTTCCACCCTTTAAAGCCTCTGGAATAAACAATGTTTCAAAAACATCTTCTTCAAACGGTCGGGGACGCTCGGCTGAAGTACTCCCCGTATAAAAAATAAAGACTCGTTCCGGAATCCGGACATTCTTAATCGACGTAACTTGTTCTTCAACAATGGCAATCTGTTGACAAACTAAAACCATCTTTTCAAAGCGATTCAAAAAACGTTTGACTTCAATCTCTTCTTGCCAACTCTTAACTTTTAAAATCGGTAAGAGGCAAAATGCGGCAATTACCAAAAAGACTGCTAAACTCTCCGGCAAAGTAAAAGCTCTGACATAACATTTAGGGCTTTTGATAACTTTCATAACGTTTCCTCTGATCGTTTGTGATATAACCCGCGCTTTCCATTTTCTCTAGTTTAATCGTCAGACTCGTCTCTTTTTCTTCAGGAAATTCCATCTCATAAATTTCAATTTGATTTTCTACTAAAGCGACCACCGCTTCATTACTCTTTCTGTCCGCCAACTCCTTTTGCTTGCCCACATTGGGCACAAATAAAACCACCAACACACAAATAATTAGCAAAACTACCAATACTTCTACTAAAGTAAAGGCCTTAAACCCTTTACGCTTTTTCATTTCCCTTCTCCTTTCACATTAATTCACCCATACTGTCATATAAAGGTAAAAACATGGCCGCATAGAGACTAACGATCAAAAATGCCACTAACAAAAAGACAACAGGTTGAATCAAATGCACCAGCTTTTCCACTCGAATAAAGAAACGCTCTCGGCTCAACTGGCTATATAGGACTAATTCCGCGCCTAAACGACCTTTGCTTTCTCCTTGAAAGACGATTTGGGCAAACTCTGGGGTTAAAAATGGATAATAACTCAGTTGTTCAGACAGTGGTTTTCCTTCACTCAATCCTTGGTGTAACTCCACAGACATAGCAAACATTAAAGAACGGCTGTCGGTAGTTTGCATAGAAGTGATTATTTGCTGGAGTTCCAAACCTTCTTTAAATAATTTGCCCCACTCTAAAGAAAAATAACTGGTAATAAACAAGCGATAAAGTCCCCCGATTACAGGTAGACGACTCCAAAAGCAACTACGAGACAATGAATCTTGACCTTGTAATTTCAGCAAACAAAGACCTATCAAAGACAATAAAAACAAGACTGCACTTCCGAGAATCACCGGACTTTGCTGCAAAAAAATCACTCCCCAATGTCCTGTAGGCATCATGCCAGAAGCCAATAATTGCGGTAATAAAAATTGCCGTAAGCCAAATAACAAGGACAAGACAAATAAAATCAATAAGAATGGATAGGCTAGTGTTTTCATTAGCTCTTGTTTTTGTTTATTTACTAATTTGATTTGTTCGGCAATATTTCCTAAAGTTCCAGACAAATCTCCGTGATGCTGAGCTAGTTGAATGGCAGAAATCTCTTGGGGACTTAATTCCAAATAGGTAAAGCAAGTGACTAAAGTTTCCCCTCGACTTAAAGCCTCTCGAAAAGCGAGAAGACTTTCATTAGCAAAATGACCTGAACGTATCATCACCTCCAGTGCTTCACTTAGGCGAAAGCCATTTGCTAGTAGACTAGCTAAAGTTTCCAAATGCAGTTGTTTTTTCCCACTAGCTTTCCCGAAGAAAGCATTCTTCGCTGATTTCTCCTTGCTGAAGTAATGACTCCAAGTTTGTTTGCCAATTCCCATTGACGGCCTCCTTGTCCGGGAATTCATAGGCCAAAAGCGCCCCTAAGCCCCATGTCTTGGTCAATAACAACCGTTGATAGATAACACCAGCTAAACAATCTGTCAGCTCACTGTCGTTACCTACTAAATCCCGCAACCTGCTTTTAGTTGCGGCGACACTACTGGCATGAACGGTAGCAAAAACTTTACAACCGGTTAAAGCTGCCCGAATTGCGGCTTGGGCAGTCTCTTGATCTCGAATTTCACCGATAATCAAAACATCTGGTCGGTGCCGCAGCGCCAGTTGAATCAATAAATCATAACTTTGCCCAATAGCAGGATTTACCTGAAGTTGCGTAAAACTCATTTCTTCAATTTCTACAGGATCTTCAATGGTCAACACTCGACCGCCAAATCTTGCTAATCGATACATCAATGTGGTTTTCCCTGACCCAGTAGCCCCAGAAAATAAATACAAGCCCCTTCTTCTCGTATAATCTTTTATCAGCTCGTATTGAGAAGGGACTAAAAAACACTGTTCCGTCTTTGAAAGAGGATATAAAAACCGAATTACCATGCTTTCTTGTAAGCGATAATCCCCCACTAAAGACAACCGCAAACGGCGAAATTCTCCCGGTAAACGATACGAAATAGCTCCTAGCTGAACTTTACGCATCTCCCCCACATCCATATCTCCAAGGTATTTAAAACGAGTGATTAACTGTTTGGCTTGTTCTTCCGTTAGTGTGCGCTTGCCCAAAAAAGCCTCCCCTTTTCGAAAAAGGACTCGCCAATTGTCCCCGAGACATTCGATGTACATATCCTGCATCCGTTGCTGACTTCCCCATGCAATTAGCTCATCAGAGAGTTCCTTGATATCCATCCCCATCCCTCCACAGAAGTAATTACGTAGTTTAATCAACGAAATATTTGAGATAAGAAAACTTTCATTAATTGAATGGCCCTTTTTCATAACGAACCATGGTAATAAGTTTTCTTTCTTATCCAAATCATTGAACGCTTCTCTCGTTTCTTTTCAAGACATGAAAAAAGACCTTGAGTCGTAACTCAAGGTCTGGTAATACTCTTTTTTGTGCCATCTTTGGCCAATACACTAATTTTTTTCACTCGCTCTAAAGGCACCATTTGAACAGGTAATAAATCATTGGGAAGCTTTATGGGGACTACTGGGCCAAACTCTTTTGCCACTATCCAGCCAGTGATGGTTTCATAATAATTGTGGTTGTACTGTTTTTCCACTAATAAAACCACAATGCTTTTATCTAGCGCCGCTTTTTGCAATGCTTCCGTCATTTCTTCCAAAGCTTGATGCTGCAAGGTGGACTTGTCCGGTTCATTTAGCAGCCCTTCCCACAAAGCGGTGGATGTATTTAGCAGAAATTCCCCAAAAGGACCGAACTTATTCTTTTTTTCTTTTTCTGACTCACTCATCCTGCCACCACCTTTTTTTGCAAAAACCTTGTATTCTTTTTTGTATTTTAGCTAACTTATGCCAAAAAAACAATCGAGGCTTGCATTTTCTTGATAACCCTATTCTTCGCTAAACTTTGCTAGCCAAAAAGGGAGTCCTGCTTGTAGCAATTCCAATGTTTCTTGAAAATCACCAGTATACCAAGGATCAGGAACTGCCATTTCGCTTTTTCCTGGAACAACACTTAAATAAGAATATAGTTTTTCCTGTTGTTTTTTCGGGGCAATTTGGCGAAGATCTGACAAGTTGGCTTGATCCATAGCAATGATAAAATCAAATTTATCAAAATCAGCTTTTGTCACTTGCCGGGCTCGCATTCCTTTTGTCGAAATTCCCAGCGAATTTAAAATTTTCTGGGTTCCCGCATGGGGTGGATTCCCAACTTCCCAAGAGCCAGTTCCCGCTGAATCCACTACTAAGGGAACCTGATTTTTTTCGCTGTAGGCTTTCATTAATCCTTCAGCCATAGGGGAACGACAAATATTGCCCAAACAGACAAATAAAACTTTTTTCATTTTATCCCTCCTGCTCTGCTTGATACAATCGCGAACTGAAAAATTCCACATCTTTGGCTAAGCGAAAGAGCTGGGCGGAAATCGCCAATGGAGTCTCTTGATAGCCTCCTTTGATCCAATCCAGCAACACACCGCTGCAACCATAACTGAAGAAACGTCCATAAAAAACTTTGTCTGCTTCAGAAAGTAAGCCTTCTTGATCCACCGTTTCAAATAGTTTTTGAAACAAACGATGGACAATTTCTGCAAACTCCTGTACTAAAATATCTTGTTGTGCCGCTACCGTTTCTTGATAGAAAACAGCATTTGCTTTCATAGCGACTAACATTTTCCGGGCTTGTTCCTCCCAGTTTTCCAAGCTTAATTCCGAACTAGTTAAATAACATAAAGAATCCTGACGATAAACCCACTGCAGGAGTTCTCGTTTATCAGCAAAATGATAGTAAAAAGTTTGGCGATTAATTCCCGCTGCTTGAGCAATATCTTGCACGGTAATTTTGCTAAAGGGCTTTTTTTCAACTAGTTGAACTAGCACTTGGGCAATCATTTTTTTCGTACGATTTCCTTCTGCCACAGGGGAACCTCCTTTTAAATTTACGATTGATAAGGGTAACCGAAATGCTCATAAGCTAAACTCGTAGCAATTCGCCCCCGAGGAGTCCGTTTCAAAAAGCCTTTTTGAATCAAATAAGGCTCATACATATCTTCCACGGTTTCCGTTTCTTCACTGATATTGGCTGATAATGTACTCAAGCCTACAGGACCGCCCCCGTAAAGCTCAATCATCGTCTTAATCATCTTTTGATCCACATAATCCAAACCTGCTTGATCCACTTGTAACAATGCTAAAGCTCGATCAGCAATTTGGCGATCAATCACACCATCAGCTTGCACTTGAGCAAAATCCCGTACTCGTTTTAACAAACGGTTGGCAATACGGGGAGTCCCTCGTGAGCGCCGAGCAATTTCCAACGCCCCTTCTGTCACGATATCGGTCTGAAAAATATCCGCCGAGCGCAGGACAATTTCCTGTAAGTCAGCTTCTTCATAGTATTCCATATGACTAATAATCCCAAAACGATCCCGCAGCGGTGCCGACAACATCCCTGCTCTGGTAGTAGCACCCACCAAAGTAAATGGTGGCAGCGGAAAATGCACTGGATGAGCAGTAGGCCCTTGTCCAATGATAATATCCACAAAAAAGTCTTCCATTGCTGAATACAACATTTCTTCGGCTACTCGTGGCAAACGATGGATTTCATCAATAAATAACACAGAACCTGGTTGTAATTCATTCAAAATTGCTACTAAGTCCCCAGGTTTTTCAATGGCGGGCCCACTAGTCGTGCGAATCTCCACGTCCATTTCATTGGCAATCACCATGGCCATGGTGGTCTTCCCTAAGCCAGGCGGGCCGTATAACAATACGTGATCCAAGGCTTCTTCTCGCTTTTTCGCTGCTTGTATGTAAATGGAAAGTTCCTCTTTTACTTTATCTTGACCAATATACTGTTTCAAAGTTTGAGGACGTAATGATTTTTCTAAGGCTGCTTCCCGATTATCGCTTCTATCTGGAGAAACAATCCGTTCTTCTGTCATGGCAATTCCTTTCTCGGCTAAAATCAGCCAAAACTACTTCATCAATAACTTCAGACCAGCGCGTAAATACTCATCAGTGGACTGTTCTTCCAAGGCCTTCAACGCTTTTTCCACTCGCTTAATCTCTTTGGCACTGTAACCTAGAGCTTCTAAGGCAGCCAACGCTTCCGTTAAAGCTGTAGCATCTCCTGAAGGCACTTCCTCTTCTGGCGCAAAGAGATCCCCTTCCACAAAGGCACCAAGCTTTCCTTGGAGATCCAAAACCATTTGTTGGGCAGTTTTCTTCCCAACGCCTGGAAATTTAACTAAATAATTAATATTTCCTGCTTCAATAGCCGCCACCATGCCACTGTGGTCTTCATTGGCCATAATTGCCAGGCCACTTTTTGGTCCAATACCAGAAACACTGATTAATTTTAAAAAGAGTTCTTTGTCTTGGCGTTTTTCAAAGCCATACAACAAGTGGGCATCTTCTCTAATCACTTGATGGACATAAACTTTAACTTTTTCTTTTTTGCCACTGTAACGATAAGGGTTCCCCATGGCGATTAAATAGCCAATCCCTTGATTTTCTAAAACGATATAAGCTGGGGTAATGTCAGTTACCACACCATAAATATATTCAAACATCTGCGCTTCCCTTTCTGGACATACGTTCCCCTTATTGTACCACAAAGGGAAGCTGACAGCTAGGTTGGGAGAATGATTCAAAATAAACAGGGAGTAAAAATAAAAATTCGGAACAGTGATTTATCCCGAATTTTCCCTTGAAATTATTACAATGCTATTCCACCAACTCTACATACTCGCCATATCCCATGGCTTCCATATCTTCCACAGGGATAAACCGCAATGCTGCAGAGTTAATACAATAACGCAAGCCACCCGCTGCTATAGGTCCATCAGAAAAGACGTGACCTAAATGAGAATCCGCTTCTTTACTACGGACTTCCACTCGATGCATCCCATGGGAAAAATCGGCTTTTTCCTGAATGTTTTGCCGTTGAATCGGTTTGGTAAAAGAAGGCCAGCCACACCCCGCATCATATTTATCAGTCGAAGAAAACAATGGCTCGCCGCTGACGATATCCACATAAATCCCTTTTTGATAGAAATCATCGTATTCGCCGGAAAATGGTGCTTCCGTTCCTTGCTCTTGGGTGACTTGATAAGCTAGCGGAGATAATTTTTGCTTCAATTGTTCTTGATCTTTCATAGTGATCTGCTCCTTTTTCTTTTCATTATACAAAAAAGCTTTCCAGATTAGCTTTTTGCTGTCTGGAAAGCTTTGATTTTAAAATTCTTTTAGCATCTGATTCACTGCCCCTACTGGAAAGCCTACAATACTATAATAATCTCCTTGAATCTCTTTTACAAAGACTCCGGCCTGACCTTGAATTCCGTAAGCTCCGGCTTTATCGGCATATTCGCCACTATCTAGATAGCGATTGATTTCGGCATCTGTTAAATCATAAAAACTGACTTCTGCCTGAGTTAAAGCTTGACTATGCTTGGCTCCTTTTTGTAAGACTACCCCAGTATAAACCAGATGAGTAGCACCACTTAATTGGCGCAACATCTCAAAAGCTTCTTTACGATCATGGGGTTTACCCAGAATCTGCTTGTCCCAAACTACAATGGTATCACTGGAAATTACTAAATCATCAGGATGACTCTTGGCAACTTTGTCTCCTTTCGTATTGGCCATACGCATTACAT